>NZ_JBFODM010000062.1:0-46390 GCF_040908325.1 Aeromonas sp. R4-1 | reverse complement strand
GGAGCGTTACGGAAAAGGCGTAAATATCAAAGCATGTTTGCATGAGGCGCTGGGGCGCCCCATGCAACACGTAATTGGGACATAGCCTTTTTTATCGGTGGTAGATAACGGGTAACCGATACGAAGGGTTCGCTACCTCAACTTTCGCCCGGGAACGAGCACTACTCTTCCTGCTCCTCCGGTTGTCTCTCCTCACCCCGTATCTGTAGCAGCTCTTCGACCCTGGCTTGCCACTTGTCGTGGGCCTGTTTGCGCTCCTGCTGCATAAATGCTTCTCGCATGGTGTCGATTTTCTGGTCAAGTGTTTCCATCAGAGTGTCTCCTTGTGTGACCGCGTAAAGACTGGCTGACGGCGCGTTGGCCAACCTGCTCCCCTAATCTGACACCGCTAATGCCGTTACTGCCCAATCAAATAATCGATTGGAAATGCTAAAACCAATCTAAAAATTCTTTTTCGTGTTTATTCCGCCACGCCAGCGCAAGGGAAACAGGCCGTTCCGAGCGGGATAATCCGGCGCACGATCAACATGTTGTTGAGTGTGGTCGTCCCCCTTTTCAGGGGAATGGGGCGCCGTTGTCCCATCCGTACAATAAGGGGTACCGGCAGATTTTCGGGGTGTTGCTGTGCCCATGATCACACAGTCACAACTCTCGCCCTCCTCTCACCGCGCCCCCGCTTTTTATCATCTAGAGTTAGCGGGCAGTCGAAAAGCTGCTGATTTATATACATTCGCCGCCAAGAGGGATCTTTTTTCATGACCGAGCATATCGATCTGCTACCTATCAGCACGGATGATGAGCAGGACGCAGGCAACCGTTACCTCTACTACACCGAAGGGGATCTGGCCCGCATTCTTGCCAATCTGGAACAGCTGCGCCACGCGGTGTTTCCGGCCGCCATAGGAGATAGCGAAACGGGCGCCACCGTACCCCACAACTTTCCGTCCGTCTGTCTGGTGGGGCTGGGACGCTGCGGCTCCAACATCGCGCAGGATGTAGCCTCGCTGGTCTACAACGCCCGCAGCTTTTATCTCAATGAGTTCAACAGTGAAGAGCAACGCAAGCGGGAGAAGGAGTTTGGTCCGGTGAGCTGGATCCGGCGCAATCTGCGGCTACCGAACAACGGGGCCCGGCCAGTCTTTCTGATCGAGCCCATGGTGATGCTGGGGGATCTGGACAAGGACATCGATGGCCGCATCCGCCACTCCAATCGCAGCGGCGAAGGTGGCTCCTTGCGTGACTACGCCAAGATGCGGGTGATGGACTTGTCGGAGATCCATGCGGGAGGTGCGGGTAACGCCCCCATCTTGGGTCAGTATCTGGCCAAGATCATCCTCAACAAGAGCCCCCACTACTTCGCCAACTCCGAGTGGCAGGCCATTCATACCTATCTGGTGGACTCCTGCGGCATCAAGGCCAACCAGTCCCGCCTCTATTTCTACATCTTCAGCGCCGGGGGCGGCACCGGCTCCGGCATGGCCTCCGAGTTCGGGCTGGCCCAGCAGTACTCCTACATGAGCAAGACCTTTTCGCCCCCGTCAGAAGAGGAGGAGCACCTCTCCCTCGGGGAGCACTTCATGTTCGACCCTATCTTCACCAGCGGCATCTGCATCCTGCCCAATATCTGTGATCGGGGGATCGAGATCTCGGAAGCGCTGCACATCAACGCCGGGCGTTTGCTGTGCAAGTACCTGGCCGAGGAGTGGGACTTCTCCTATCACTTCGACAACGAACAGGCTTGCGATGCCAGCATGCTCAAGCGGATCAGGCCCTGGAATGCCATGATGCTGATCTCCAACGACATCATGCGCTACGCCGAAGAGAGCGACGATGGCGAGATCCAGCACGTTGACGTCAACACCATGGAGAAGTACGCCAACCAGTACATCTCCCAGCAGATCTTCAACATTCTTACCGCTCAGGCCGTCACCACCGACTACGACGAGAACTACTTTCGCCGGGCGGGCATCGATATCAGCGAAACCATTCGGCTCGATGCCAACGACCTCTTTATGAGTCTGGCGGGGCCGGTGGCGGTGGCGTATGCCGAGTCCATCTCTCCCCCCGGCGGCCTGTTTGACAAGGAAGACGGGCTCAATGTGGATGATCTCTTCACCCGTTCCATCGAGCTGCCCCACTTCAACAAGATGACCCAGGCCATCGAGGGGATCAGTCTGCTGCCCATCGAGGCGGGCAATTATCGGGAGTATCTGGACGACTATGTGAAAAGTGGCCATGACCCGGCCCACCTCAACGAGCTGCACTTCTTCAAGAACTGCTCCTCTGTGGTGTCGATCATCTCCCTGCCCAAGGAGTACAAGCTCTCCTATATGGATCTCAACCGGCTCAAGTCTCACCTCAACGGGCTCTTCCCCAATACCACCCTCAAGCGCTATGCGCTGGTCATCGGGGCGTCGGCCAACATCTCCCTCACCACCCTGATCGTCAAGAGCCCCTGCCTGAGCGATGACTTCCTGACCCTGATCGCGGCCTTTATCAAGCGCTGCTTTGCCAAGGATCACTATCGCTTCGATGAGCATCTGGACAAGGCGGTGATCGAGATGATCTGCAATGAGGAGTGGAACGATGCGCTGCTCGACAGCATGCTCAACGAGTTCGAGAACCCGGCCAAGATCCTCGATACCAACTGGTACGCCATCAAGCCTATGTATGAGAAGAAATATCGGGAGCTTATCCGCGAGAAGGAGAAGTTCGTCTCCATCAACGATATTCGCCTCAGCCGTGAATCGGTGAAAAAGGCGCTGCTCTATCTGCGGGAGATCTATCGCCACCGGGTCAGCAAGACCCGGATCCTCTCCCTTAACCCACGGCTGGGGGAAGCGAACGCTCGCTAGCACCCTGCCCATAAAGCAAAGCGCCCGCCCCAGATGGGGCGGGCGCTTTTTTACTGGTGCAGCCTCGTTTTATCTCATCAGAGGGAGACAAAGATCCCGGCCAGAGTTGCGCTCATCAGGTTGGCGAGGGTCGCCGCCAGCACCGCCTTGAAGCCCATATTGGCCACATCGTGACGGCGCTCCGGCGCCATGGTGCCGATGGAGCCGAGCTGCACCGCAATGGAGCCCAGATTGGCAAAACCGCACAGCGCGAAGGTGATGATGATCTGGGTGTGGGCGCTCAGATCCGCCTTGATATTGGCAAAGTCCAGATAGGCGACAAACTCGTTCATGATCACCTTCTGACCAATCAGGGAGCCTGCCGCCATCATCTCGCTGGCGGGCACGCCAATCAGCCAGGCCACCGGGGCAAACAGATAACCCAGCAGCTGCTGCAGGGAGAGATCGGCCCAACCGAACCACTCACCGACGGTGGTGAGACCGGCGTTGATCATGGTGATGACGCTGACAAAGGCCAGCAGGATAGTACCGATGGCCACGGCGATTTTCATGCCGCCCATGGCGCCGCCCGCCAGTGCGTCGATGGCGTTGCTGTAGTCGCTCTTGTCGAGGGTGATATCTGTCTGATCGCTCACCTGCTGCTGCTCCGGCACCAGCAGTTTGGCCATCAGCAGGCCACCGGGCGCCGCCATAAAGGAGGCGGCAATCAGGTATTTAAGATCGACACCCAGACCGGCGTAACCGCCCAGCACCGAGCCCGCTACCGAGGCCATGCCGCAGGTCATCACCGCAAAGAGTTCAGAGCGGGTCATGCCGGCAAGGAAGGGGCGAATAAGCAGCGGTGACTCACCTTGCGACAGGAAGATGTTGCCGGTGGCCACCAGAGATTCGGCGCGGCTGGTGCCGAGCAGGCGGTGAATGGCACCGCCCAATACCCGGATCACCCACTGCATGATGCCGAAGTGGTAGAGCACGGCGATCAGCGCGCTGATGAAGATCACCAGCGGCAGCACCCGCACGGCGAAGATAAAGCCGTTGCTGGCGAGATCGCCAAACACGAAACGGATGCCGCTGTCGGCAAAGCCGAGCAGGGCTGAAACGCCATTGCTCATGGCACCGAGCATGATTTGTCCGGGGGGGAAATAGAGCACCAGGGCAGCAAAACCGGTTTGCAGGGCGAGCGCACCCAGCACGGTTCGCCAGCGGATGGCTCGGCGGTTTTCACTGGCCAGCCAGGCGATAAACATCAGGGCCAGCATACCGACCAGACTCAATAACAGTGTCATCTTGCACCTATGAAGAGAGGAGTTTCATATGGCAAGTCTGCAGACAGGCGTCGCGGGCGATCCGGCGGGAGAGGTGCCGACCCACGCGACACGCAGACCACAAACCTACAGGTTAGTGGCGGGTCCCATCCTGGGGTCATTCACGTTCCGGGTGACAGCATGTATCGGGTGACGCCAGCGCCGTCGCAGGTGGAGATGCGGCCGGGTGGCAGGTCGGGCGGCGATGGTACAGTGATCATCGTCACAGAAAAAGCGGTAAAACGATTGGCCGGAGTAACTTTTTCAACTTGTTCACACAACGAAACAGGGCCAGCGTGAAGCTGGCCCTGTTTCAATCCGTACTTGAGTACTCAGATGATTACTTGAGGCGCTTGCCGCTCGCATCCACCACCTGCTCGCCATCCTCCTTGGCGAAGGCCCCTTTTTGTTGATCGGGCAGAATATCGAGTACCACTTCCGACGGGCGGCACAACTTGGTACCAAGGGGGGTGACCACGATGGGGCGGTTGATGAGGATGGGGTGAGCAAGCATGGCATCGATCAGTTCATCATCGCTGAAACGATCTTCTACCAGACCGAGCGCCTCGTAGGGAGGCACGTTCTTGCGCAGCAGATCGCGCACCGGCATGGCCATGGCGGCGATCAGCGCCACCAGCTGGTCACGGGAGGGGGGCGTCTCCAGATAGTGGATGACAGTGGGCTCCACGCCGCTGTTGCGGATCAGCTCCAGGGTGTTGCGGGAGGTACCACATTCCGGGTTGTGATAGATGGTGATTGCACTCATTTGCGTGTCTCTCATTAATCAAGTGAATAGAAAATCGATAGCATCAGTTCGCGGCCAGCTGTTAGCGGCCATCAGTTAGCGGCTTAGCCCCGCTTCGTACCAGGGTTTGCTGGCGTTAACCACCCGCACCACCAGCAGCATAACCGGCACCTCGATCAGTACCCCGACCACGGTGGCGAGCGCCGCGCCGGAGTGAAAGCCGAACAGGCTGATGGCGGCGGCCACCGCCAGCTCGAAGAAGTTGGAGGCGCCGATCAGGGCGGAAGGACAGGCGACCGAGTGCTTCTCCCCCACCTTGCGGTTGAGCCAGTAAGCCAGCCCGGAGTTGAACAGCACCTGGATCAGAATGGGCACCGCCAAGAGGGCGATAACCAGCGGCTGCTCAATGATGGCGTTGCCCTGAAAGGCGAACAGCAGCACCAGAGTGAGCAGCAGGGCCGCCACCGACCAGGGCTGGATGCGGGTCATGACGCCGTCAAAATGGGCCTCACCCTTTTTCAGCAAGGCCTTGCGCAGCAACTGGGCGATGATGACCGGGATGACGATATAGAGCACCACAGAGGTGAGCAGGGTATCCCACGGCACTATGATGCTGGAGACTCCGAGCAGCAGCGCCACCAGCGGCGCGAAGGCAAACACCATGATGAGGTCATTCACCGCCACCTGCGACAGGGTGAAGTAGGGATCGCCGTTGGTGAGGCGACTCCAGACAAACACCATGGCGGTGCAGGGGGCCGCCGCCAGCAGGATCAGCCCCGCTACGTAACTGTCGAGTTGATCCGCCGGCAGCCAGTCGGCAAACAGCACGCGGATAAAGAGCCAGCCGAGGAAGGCCATGGAGAAGGGTTTGACCAGCCAGTTGATAAAGAGGGTGACCCCAATCCCCTTCATGTGGCCCTTCACCTGATGCAGGGCGCCAAAATCGATCTTGAGCAGCATGGGGATGATCATCACCCAGATCAGCAGCCCCACCGGCAGGTTGACCTTGGCCACCTCCATGGCACCGATCGCCTTGAAGAGATCCGGCAACCCCTGCCCCAGACCAATCCCCACCAGAATGCAGAGGGCGACCCAGGCAGTCAAATAACGTTCAAAAAAGCCGATGGCAGGCACGGCCTTGGCATCACAGTTTGCAGACATCACAACTCCCGATGCGGCGCAATTTCGCATCTTCTATTGGTTCAAAACAAAGGGTTATAACAAGTAACGGCATATTCAAGCCGCCCCGGCAGCAGACCGGGGCGGCGACTCAATGGTGCTGGCAGAGACGGCGCAGGGCATCTGGCCCCACCGGCTCTTCAGCGAGCAGCGGCACCACGGCGTAGCGGCTGGCGTGTTGCTGCTCGACCGCTTCGATATGGGGCAACTGGCGCTCGGCCCGCAGTTGCAGCAGCGGTGAGCTGACCGCGGCTTGCTGCAAGCTGTGGTTGATGAGCCAGCCCCAGGGCTCGATACCGGCCCGACGCAGGTCGGCCTGCAGATTGGCAGCCTCCTGCACTGGCGTCGGCTCGGGCAGCGTCACAATCAGCACCTTGGTCTGCTTGGGGTCCTGCAACTGCATCATGGGAGTGGTGAAGTGCAGCCCCTTGTTTCCCATCTGGCGAGCGATCTCCCTGTGGTAGGCGCCAGTGGCGTCGAGCAGCAGCAGGGTGTGGCCAGTGGGGGCGGTATCCATCACCACGAAGCGCTTGCCCGCCTCGCGAATGATGCGCGAGAAGGCCTGAAACACAGCGATCTCCTCGGTACAGGGGGAGCGCAAGTCCTCCTCCAGCAGTGCCCTCCCCTGCTCGTCCAGGGCCGCCCCCTTGGTGGCCAGCACCTGGGCGCGGTAACGCTCGGTCTCGGCGTGGGGGTCGATGCGGCTCACCTCCAGATGGGGCAAGCTACCTGCAAGCGTCTCGCTCAGGTGCGCGGCGGGATCCGAGGTGGTGAGGTGCACCGGCAGGCCGCGGCTGGCCAGCTCCACCGCCACGGCGGCCGCCAACGTGGTTTTGCCCACCCCGCCCTTGCCCATCAGCATGATAAGGCCATGACCGTCGGCGGCCAGCTCGTCCACCAGCGAACTCAACTCGGGCTGGGCTTGCTTGACAGTGGGCTGTTCTGTCGGGGATTGAGCGGCTGTTCCCTCTGATTGCAGCAACATACGCAAACTGTCGACCCCCACCAGATTGGTGGCCAGCAGCGGGATATGATCCTGCGCCAGCCCCTTTATTCCCTGCGGCATCTGGGCGAGAGCCCGTTGCTCGCGCTGCCAGAGCGCCATTGCCAGCGGATCTCCGGCAATAGCGCCTTCGGGGAAGAGGCCATTGATCACCAGTTGCTGGTTCAGCAAACCGATGGCGGCCAGCTCCTCGTGGGTGCGAGCCACTTCCCGCAGAGTGGATTGCTGGGCCCGCGCCACCAGCACCAACCGGGTGCGAGCGGCATCTGCCAGCGCGGCGACCGCCTCGCCATACTGGCTGCGCTGTTTCTCCAGCCCCGCCAGCGGGCCGAGGCAGGAGGCATCCCCCTTGCCCTGCTCCAGAAATTCGCTCCAGGCTCCCGGCAGTTGCAGCAGCCGGATGGTGTGGCCGGTTGGCGCCGTATCAAAGACGATATGGTCATACTCGGCCAGCAGCGTGTGGTCGGTCAGCAGGGCGGTGAATTCGTCAAAAGCGGCAATCTCGGTGGTGCAGGCGCCGGAGAGCTGCTCCTCGATGCTGCGCACCACGCTCTCGGGCAACTTGCCGCGCACTGGCCCGACAATCCGTTCCCGATAAGCTTTGGCCGCCGCGGGGGGATCTATCTCCAGCGCCGACAAACCGGGCACAGCGGCGATGGCAGTGACGCGATTGCCGATCTCGGTGGCAAACACCTGCCCCACGTTGGAGGCGGGATCTGTGCTCACCAGCAGCACCCGCTTGCCAATATCACACAGCGCTACCGCACTGGCGCAGGCCAGCGAGGTCTTGCCCACCCCGCCCTTGCCGGTGAAAAAGAGAAACGGCGGTGGATTGGTCAGAAAATGGTACATAGCCTCTCCCGAATGGTGCGTCACGACTCAGCAGCAACCGCTGCCAGAGCAGCAGCCGCCCTTGACGATCCCCTTGATGGCCGCTTGTGGCGCAGGCAGCCCGGCATAACGGGCCAGCTCGCTGCGGCTCGGATAACGGCCGGTCAACACAACCTGCCCCTCCACCAGCACCAGTGGCAACCCCTCCTCCCCGGCGTGAGTCAGAAAAGCGTTGACGGCAGGCGTCTCGGCAAACTGCATCGGCTGCTGGGCCAGATTGAAACGCTCGATGGCAACGCCCTGCTCCTTGGCCCAGGCGAGGTCGGCTGCGAAGGTGACCAGTGCCTGATCAACCTCGGTACCGCAGACACCACTGGAGCAGCAGAGGGCGGGATCAAAAATCTGAATGGAGGACATGGCATTACTCCTTGTTGCAGCAGGGCTGCGCAGGCAGAACATGGGGGGAGCAGGCTGACTCGGCACGCATCACGCCGCACGCCTCGGGATGACCGGCGCAGCACTCCTCGGTGAGGTAGGCGATCACATCCAGCATCAGGGGAATATTGGCGCGGTAGCGAAGAAAGCGCCCCTCCTGCTCCACCGACAGCAGACCGGTGTTGAGCATCGCCTTGAGGTGAAACGAGAGGGTATTGGGGGCAATATCGAGCTCGCTGGCCAGTTCACCGGCGACCCGCCCCTCCAGCCCGGCCTTCACCAGCAGCCGCCATACATCGAGCCGGATGCCGGATGCCAGCGATTCAAAGACCTTGGTGGCCATCTCTTTGTTCATCTTCACTCCCCTTGGTGCGACCTTTTTATTTCAACTATACAAGAATTGTTGAAATGATCAAGGTACGTACCGAAGCGAAGATACGAGGTGCTGGCATCAAACCAGGCAGAAAGGGGGCGACGAGTGAACAACAGTAGCGGACGACCACACAGGGTTCATTGCAGATAAACAGACGCCCTCCAGAGGGAGGGCGTATATCAGACAGTCAGAGCTGTCGGGGCAATCAGACGAACGCGTGCCTTATTTGGCAGCTGGCACAGCGTTAAAGGTGAGCAGGGCCGCCTTGTTGGCATCGCTCAGAGTCAGCTGGTTGCCGTTGATGGAGTAGGTTGCCACCTTCTCCAGCTTTTGCAGGAACTCGGTCTCTTTGTTCATGGCGTCGCCGATGCACATCATGCGAGTGGAGCCCATGGCGCCCAGCGTCAAGACACCGTCACCCTGCTTGGTGATACCGCCAAAATAACGGTTGCAGCCGCCCTTGCCCGCCACCTTGCCGTCGACCACTTGCAGGGTGAAGGTATCGCCGGTGGCGCCTTGCAGCTGCCAGCTGGATGCTTGCAGTTGAGCCATGCTGGAACCTGTTGCCATTGCGCAGCCTCCCAGTGCCAGCGCGGCCAGCAGAGTCAGTTTCTTGTTCATGGATTCACCTCTTAATTATTAGAGCCATCAATACGGCAGCCTGTTTATCATGGCTGACGCCCATGCCAAAGGATTTTATTGTGATCTCCCTTCACTTTACTACCAGCTGGCATGTGCCATGCTTAGGCTCAGTTCCGGACCCAGGGAGGGGAAACGAATGGTCAAATCACTCATCATCACACTGCTTGCAACCTGCGCCAGCTTGGCTGTTCAGGCCGCCGACTGGGCAGTGGTTCAGCCGCAATCCAACCCGTCTCTCTATGTCAAAAGTTACTCGGGTGTGCTGCTCAATGGCCATAGCCATCACAGCGACAGTTTTGATCTCTGGCTGGTCAATAGCGGCTATCAGTATCCGGTGGTGGATGATGTGACCCTCTTTATGGAAGCGGGCCCGGCGGTAGCGGATCAGAATCGCACATCCGGTTTCAATATGAGTTCGGGGATACGCTACCAGCTCTCTCCGGCATTCAATATCGGCAGCCAGATCAAGCATCTCGATCTCAACAAGGCCAGCACCCTGCTGGAGCTCAACTCCAGCCTGCTGCTGACCCCCAGACTCTCCCTCACCGCCAACTACGGCGTCAGCGCCATCACTGCCGATCAGGCACTGAGCCTGGGGGTCGGTTTCAACTTCTGAATCAGATCAGCGGCGTGGCGCTCACCACCACGCCGTTGCGATCCGCATAGACGTAATCCCCTTCGTGGATGGTCACACCGGCAAAGCTGACCACGGCACCCAGCTCTCCCAATCCCCGCTTCTCGGTCTTGACCGGACAGGCCGCCAGCGCCTTGACCCCGAGCGCCAATGTCGCCAGGGTGCCCACATCCCGCGCCGCGCCGTGGATCAGGATACCCTCCCACCCCTGCTCCACCGCCTTGACCGCCAGTTGATCGCCAAGCAGCGCACGGCGCAGCGAACCGCCACCGTCGATCACCATCACCTTGCCGTGACCGGGGCGGGTCACCAGATCCCGCACCAGACTGTTGTCTTCATAACAGGAGAGCGTTACGGCGCGACCATAGAAGATAGCCTTGCCGCCAAAATCCTGAAACACCGGGTCGGCCACTTGCAGCAAGTCGCCATGTTGATCGCAGAGGTCGGGCAGGAGATCCAGCATGATTTGATTCCTTTCAGATGCATGAAGGTGTTCATTCTTTCATCAGGCAAGATTTCTGGCAATCCAGAAGGATTCAATATTGCCCAGACAAACTGCTGATTTATCCGTCAATACTGGTGTCAGCCAGAGCTGGCCATCCTCCACCCAGTAGAGAGCATTCTGGCCAAAACGGGCAGCCAGCTGACGGGCTTGTGGCAGGGATAGCACCACCGCCAGCGATGACTCCTGCCAGCGTTCGTCCGGGTCAGCTCCCCAAAATGGCCCCACCACGGGCACCTGCAAATCCACGGTCAGATGGCGCCACAGCGCCCGTTCCCGCCGCATATTGCGTCGTTCTGTGACCCACTGGCTGGTCGGATTCCAGGCTGTGATGATGGCAAAGGCAGACCAGTCTGGTGGCTCAAATGGCGCGATAAAGCAGATTTTCTTGTAGTTTTCCCACAAATTCATGTCAATCACATGTTACATTCCATTACATTTTGTAGGGGCGAAAACCCGGTTCAGGCCAAGTATGATGCAGCTGTACCAGGGTTTGACCTATATCAAATCAGAGTTAAAAAGTTGCTATCTGACGGCAAAGAGTGTTGTTATGCTCCTGTTAACTGATAAAATGCGGCCACTTTCGTAATGGACGACCTTTCCAGGCTATGCTCGACCAGACTTGTCGGGAACCTATAAGTGGCACAGGGATACTTGCCGGTACTGATGCCTAATTCGCGATATTCCGACCTGACTCTCATACCCAGGATGACGTAATAAATTTTCAGGATCAGTCAGGAAATCGGTTTGAAACGCCAAAGAGTGTTAAATTTAAGATAATTAACTGATAAGAATCTGGGAATACTCATGCAAACACCACACATTCTGATCGTCGAAGACGAGCTGGTCACACGCAATACCCTTAAAAGCATTTTTGAAGCCGAAGGCTACATCGTGCTCGAAGCCAACAACGGCGACGAAATGCATCAAGCCCTCACTTCCCACACCATCAATCTGGTGATCATGGACATCAACCTGCCGGGCAAGAACGGCCTGCTGCTGGCCCGTGAACTGCGTGAGAACGACAATATCGCTCTGATGTTCCTGACCGGTCGTGACAACGAAGTGGACAAGATCCTGGGTCTGGAGATCGGCGCCGATGATTACATCACCAAGCCGTTCAACCCGCGCGAACTGACCATCCGTGCCCGCAACCTGCTGAGCCGCACCATGAACGTGGCAGCCGGTGGCGAAGAGAAGAAACTGGTTGAGCGCTACCTGTTCAACGGCTGGGCGCTGGATATCAACAGCCGCGCACTGGTCAGCCCGACTGGCGACATGTTCAAGCTGCCGCGCTCCGAGTTCCGCGCCATGCTGCACTTCTGTGAAAACCCGGGCCAAATCCAGACCCGTGCCGAGCTGCTGAAGAAGATGACCGGCCGTGAGCTCAAGCCCCACGACCGTACCGTCGATGTGACCATCCGTCGCATTCGCAAACACTTCGAAAGCGTCAACGATACTCCGGAGATCATCGCCACCATCCACGGTGAAGGCTACCGTTTCTGTGGTGAGCTGGAGCAGGAATAAGCTCCCGCTACGCTGTTGATCTGAAAAGGCGCCTTGGGCGCCTTTTCTATCTCTGCGGTTTGCCTTAAAAGCTGAGAAACGGTGAGCGTGACGTCGAACGGCGCACAAGACAGATGAAAAACAAAAAGCCCACTCGCAGGAGTGGGCTTTTTGTTTTGAAGCTGGAGCGGGCAGCGGGAATCGAACCCGCATCATCAGCTTGGAAGGCTGAGGTAATAGCCATTATACGATGCCCGCCTGGCATCTGAAATTTGGAGCGGGTGATGGGAATCGAACCCACGTATGCAGCTTGGGAAGCTACCGTTCTACCATTGAACTACACCCGCGTCAGGGCTCCTACTATATGCATTTTGCCGCCGAGCGCAATGGCGCCTTTGCCACTTTTTTCAATAAATCAATCTGTTCGGACAAGGATTGAACAGACGGTTGCTTTTTCAATCAAACATTTTCAACACAGATAATTTACAAGGTTGCCAAGGCCAAACGGCAAGGATAGTCTTGCGCCACTCGACGCGAGGATGGTGGTAATGGATAAAAAAACGCAAAAACGTCTCTATGGCTGGTTGCGCAAGCAATCGAGTCACGGTCGCCGCTGGATCACGATATCCATCGCTTTTGGCCTTGGCCAGGGCATTCTTATGGTGGCGCAAGCCTGGCTGCTGGCGACCCTGTTGCACGGCTTTATCATCGAAGGCTCAACGCCTGAGCAATCCATCACGCTCTTTATTACCCTGCTGCTGGTGACGCTTGGCAAAGCGGCGTTGGCCTACGGCCGGGAAGTGGCCAGCTTCAATGCGGGCAGTGCAGTACGCCAGACCATCCGCCAGCTGGTGCTCACTCGCTTAAGTCGCCTCGGCCCTGCCTATATCCAGCGCCGTCCGGCCGGTAGCTGGGCCAGCCTGTTGCTGGAACAGATCGAAAACATGCAGGATTTCTTCTCCCGCTATCTGCCGCAGATGGCCATCGCCGTCTTTATTCCGGTGGTCATTCTGGTGGCCGTGTTCCCGGTCAACTGGGCGGCAGGTCTGATCCTGCTGGGCACCGCCCCCCTCATCCCCATCTTTATGATCCTGGTAGGTGTGGGCGCCGCCGATGCCAACCGCCGCAACTTTCAGGCGCTGGCCCGTCTCTCCGGCCACTTCCTCGATCGGCTGAAAGGGCTGCGTACCCTGCAACTCTTTATGCGTACCCAGGCAGAAGGTGACGCTATTCGCGACGCCTCGGAAGATTTTCGCGAGCGCACCATGGAGGTGCTGCGCCTGGCATTTTTGAGCACCGCCGTGCTGGAGTTCTTCGCCGCCATTTCAGTCGCGCTGGTCGCCGTCTACTTTGGCTTCTCTTATATCGACCATCTGAACTTTGGTAGCTATGGGGTCAAGATCACTCTCTTTACCGGCCTGTTCGTGCTGTTTCTCGCCCCCGAGTTCTACGCCCCGCTGCGGGAACTGGGTGCCCACTACCACGCCAAGGCGCAGGCTATCGGCGCTGCCGAGCAGCTGCTTGAATTTCTCGAAGCCGAGGTGAGCGAACCGGCCGCAGGCACGGCGCCGTTCCATGCCGACAGCCCTGTCAAGGTAGAAGCAAAAGGGCTTGAAGTGCTGAGTGCCGAAGGCAAGGTGCTGGTCGGCCCCATCGACTTCACCCTGGAAGCCGGTTCGCGTACCGCCCTCATCGGCGTCAGCGGCGCAGGCAAAAGCTCGCTGGTCAACGCCCTGCTTGGCTTTGCCCCCTATCGCGGTGAACTCAAGGTCAACGGACAGGAGCTTGCCACCCTCGACATGAGCCAGTGGCGCCTGCAACTGGGCTGGCTCTCGCAAAACCCGCAGCTGTTCCACGCCTCCTTGCGCGACAACCTGCTGCTGGCCAAGCCAACGGCCAGCGATGCCGAGCTGGAAGATGCCCTGAAACGGGCACAGGCGTGGGAATTTGCCATGGAAAAGGGGCTCGACTATCCGGTCGGCGATCAGGCCGGTGGCCTCTCGGTCGGTCAGGCCCAGCGCCTCGCACTGGCGCGAACCCTGCTCAAATCAACCCAGCTGATGGTGCTCGATGAGCCTACCGCCAGTCTGGATCGCCACTCCGAGCGCGCCATCATGACCACCCTCGAGCAGGCGATGGCGGGCCAGACCCTGCTGATGATCACCCACCGCCTCGATCAGCTCACCAAGATGGACAAGATCCTGGTGCTGGCCCGCGGCCAGCTGGTGGAGCAAGGCAGCTTCCAGCAACTTAGTTCTGGGCAGGGGCCTTTTGCCCGCCTGCTCTCCCAACGTTCCGGAGGTTCTCTCGATGAGTGATCTGTTGCCGTTTCTGCGCCTCTATCGCCAACACTGGCTCAGCCTCACCATTGGTTTGCTGCTGGCGCTGGTGACCCTGGCCGCCGGCATGGGACTACTCTCCCTCTCCGGCTGGTTCCTCTCCGCCGCCGCCGTGGCGGGGATGACAGTTGCGACGACCCATGCCTTTAACTACATGACCCCTGCGGGCGGGGTGCGCTTCTTCTCCATCGTCCGTACCGCCGGTCGCTGGGGTGAGCGGGTCGTGAGCCACGACGCCACCTTCAGGGTACTGACCCGACTGCGGGTCTGGTTCTGGCAGAAACTCTCGCCGCTCTCCACCGGTACCCTGGCCGGTTTCCGTCAGGCGGATCTGCTCAACCGACTGGTAGCCGACATCGATGCGATGGACCACGTCTATCTGCGGCTGATCACCCCCATAGGCGCGGCCCTGCTCAGCACCGCCGGACTGGTCTTCTTCCTGTCGTTTTTCGACAGCCGTCTCGCCCTCACCCTGGGTGCCATTCTGCTGTTTGGCATGATCGCTCTGCCGCTGGTGTTCTACTTCCTCGGCCGTCGCCCCGGTCAGGCGCTGATTGCCGAAAAATCGACCCTGCGTACACGGATGGTGGACTATCTGGATGGTCAGGCCGAGCTGCAGATGTTTGCCGCCGCCCCCAAGGCGCTGGTTGAGCTGCAACAAGCCGAACAGGCGCTGCTCGTCGCGCAGGCCCGGATGGCCAAGGTGAGCGGGCTGGCCAACTTCTCGGTACAACTGCTGAGCGGCTGGACCCTGACCCTGATGCTCTGGCTGGCCGGTCATGGGGTAGCGGGTGCGCCGCCCGACCCCATTACCGCATTGATGGTCTTTGCCACCCTGGCAAGCTTCGAGGCACTGATGCCGCTGGCGGGGGCTTTCCAGCACCTCTCCACCAGCCTCACCTCGGCACGCCGCCTGAACGAGATCCTGCAAGAGGCAAAAGCCCCCGTGTGGGGCGACGAGCAGACCCACGCCACCGCTGGCGCGCTGCAGATCAATGACCTCTATTTTGGCTACCCGGGCAACCCCCAGCCGGTGCTGCGTGGCTGCACCCTGCAACTGCACGCCGGTGAGAAGCTGGCGCTGCTGGGCCAGACCGGCTGCGGCAAATCGACCCTGATGGGGCTGCTGACCCGGGAGTGGAGCCCGCAGGCTGGCAAGATCCTGCTGGGTGGCAAGCCGCTCACCGACTACAGCGAAGGGGCGCTGCGCGCCTCCATCTCGGTGGTGAGCCAGCGGGTGCATCTGTTTGCCGATACCTTGCGGGGCAACCTCAAACTGGCCGCCCCAACCGCCTCTGACGAGCAGCTGATTGCAGTGCTGACCCAGGTCGGGCTGGCCAATCTGCTGGAAGATGAGGCGAGCCTCGACGCCTGGCTCGGTGACGGCGGCCGCCCCCTCTCCGGTGGTGAGCGTCGCCGTATCGGCATCGCCCGCGCCCTGCTGCACGATGCGCCGCTCTGGCTGCTGGACGAACCGACCGAAGGGCTAGACAGCCAGACCGAGCGGGAGATCATGGATCTGCTGTTCCGGCTTGGGGCAGCTCGCACCTTGCTGCTCATCTCCCACCGCCTGCTGGGGATGGAACAGATGGACCGGATTGCCCTGATGGAAGAGGGACAGATCCGCCTCTGCGCCCCGCACAACGAGCTGCTGGGGGATGATTACTACCGCAGCCTCTATCAGCGACTGGCTCCTGTTTGATATCAGGCTGATATCAGCCTGATGGGGGTCACACCCCGACAACCGGGCGCAAAACGGGGCTGGTCGCCGCAGGCGGCTGGCCCCTATAATGTCCCCTCATTATTCAACAAGATGCCGACATGGAGCGCCTGCGCATTTCTACTGTCCTCATCACCGACACAAGATACGAGACGATGAAACGCCTGATCCTGATGATGCCCCTGATTGCCTCCGGCTGTGCCAACTACGCCTTCAACAGCAATCTGGATAAAGAGAACTTCGACGAATACTTCAAACCCGGTAGCGTGCGCATCTATGAACAGGATGAGCTGGCTGACCTCAACTACCTCTACCTCGGCACCATCGAGGGTGAATCCTGCCAGGCCGATGCCAACCAGCCGGTGCCCAACGCCGGTGAAGCGCGCACCCTGGCTCGCCGCCGCGCGGCCGACATGGGTGGCAACGGCGTCACCATCGACAAGTGCGCCGAGTTCAGCGACACCCCGGGCTGCCTGAAACAGGTGATCTGCTACGGGCAGGCGCTGAAAGTGGCCGAAGAGAAGTAACCCGCTGTCATGGCCCTCGCTATCGTTCGCCTTGGCAGCCCGCGCCTGCCCGATGAGGGGCTGCGGATCGGCACGGTGCGCCGTCCACCCCGCGGCGTACCCAAGAGCGAATTTGCCAGCCAGCATTGGTACGATGTCTGGTTCCCAAATCTGGCCCCCAGCAGCGAGACCATGAAGCTGGGGCAGGCAGCCGAGACACCCGCCCAGTGGGCGGCGTTTGGCAAACAGTACAAGGCCGAGATGGCGCAACCTGCCGCCAGGCATGATCTGGCGCTACTGGCCGCCCTCTCTCATACCACCAACCTCTCGGTCGGTTGCTACTGCGAGCAGGAGTCCCGCTGCCATCGCGCCATCTTGAAAGAGCTGCTGGTAGCCGCAGGGGCCACCATCCGCTAACTCGGTGAGCGACATCGATGGGATGGGGAATCGCGTCAGCCTCTATTCGGCAACCATCAGGCATGGATAGACAGAGAGGGCATCCCGCGGGATGCCCTCTCTCGTTGTATTCACACCTGCCGCGCCACGCTCGACAGCAGCGGCTCGATGCACTCTCCTATTACAGACTGGGCTCCAGCAACTGCTGCCGCAGCGAAGTCTCCTCGGCCTGAGTCATGGCATTCGCCGCTACCCCGGCGGCAGGCTCGATGGCCAGCCAATTGGCAAGGTCGGCGGCGGTCTCCTCCAGCGGCCGGAAATTCAACCCGTGGACGATGGCCGCCTCGGCGCTTATAGAGCCGTAACCGACAAACTCCGCCTGCGCGCAGGGCAGCAGGGTGGGATAGCTCTGCGAAGGCTCGATTCCGGCCGCCATCAGGGTGGACCAGGGCAGCCACTCGGGCTGGATGGGGCGGGCGGGCTGCAACCGGGCGCTCAGCCGCTCCAGCCAGTCACTCAAGGTAATACCGGATTTGAGCAAGTTGAATGTGCCCCCCAACTGCTGCTCGGCCGCGCGCAACACAAACTCGGCGCAGTCGCGCACATCGAGATACTGCAAGCGATCCTCGCCACTGCCCGGCAGCAACCAGGGCCCGCCCTGCTGCACCCGCTTAATCCACCAGGCCATGCGCCCGGTAGGATCATGGGGGCCACACAACACGCCCGGGCGCAGGATGCAAAGCCGCTCACCCCAGCGGGCGCGATACTCCTGCTCGCACAACACCTTGAGGGGGCCATAGTCAGTGGGCATTTCCCCTTCGGGGATAGCATGCAGCGGCGCCGACTCATTCATCCCGGGCATTGAGAAATCGCGATAGACGCTGATGGTGGAGATAAAGATCAGCCGCGTGCAGCGCCCGAGCAAGGCGGCCGAGAGGCTTGCCGCCTGCTCGGGGCGATAGCAGCAGGTATCGATGACGAGATCCCACTGCAACCCGGCCCCTTGCAGGGCGCTCAGGCTCTTGTCCCTGTCGCCGGTGAGCTGCACCAGATCGCGCCAGTCCGGATGCTGGTGCAGGCCGCGATTGAACAGCGTCACTTCATGGCCCCAATCCAGCGCCAGCGCGGTGAGGTGACGCCCCAAAAAGCCGGTGCCACCGATAATCAGCAGTTTCATCCCTCTCCCTCCCCCTTCGGCGCGAGTGCGCACATTTCATTCTGACACGCCAGTTGCCTCCACCCTACGCAACTTGGTGCGCGGGCACAGCCCCCGACTGGCCGGGATGGGACAGGGATCACGGCAGCGCCGCAGAAATGGGCGTAATAAGGCCGAACCTGCGTTTTGGGGCCGCCTGTGCTAAATTGCCGGGGTTTTCAGTCAGGATCCGCCATGAAGTTCGAAATCGACACCCTCGGGATCATCCGCTCTCCCTACAAGGAGAAGTTCGCCATCCCCCGCCAGCCCGGACTGGTTAAATCGGCCCGCGCCCGCCTCGAGCTGCTCCCCCCTTACGATCAGCCGGATGTGCTGCGCGGCATCGAGCAGTTCTCCCATCTGTGGCTCAGCTTCGTCTTTCATCAGACCATGGCGCAGGGCTGGCACCCGACGGTGCGCCCGCCGCGCCTTGGCGGCAACGAACGGGTCGGCGTCTTTGCCACCCGCTCTACTTTCCGCCCCAATCCGCTAGGGCTCTCGGTGGTCGAGCTGCACGGGGTCGGTCGCGAGCGTGGCAAGCTGTGGCTGGAGCTGGGGTCGGTGGATCTGCTCGATGGCACCCCCATCGTCGATATCAAACCCTATATTCCCTATGCCGACAGCCTGCCGGATGCCCGTGGTGGTTTTGCCCCCGACGCCCCCACCCCGCCGCTGGCGGTGAGCTTCAGTGCCGAGGCCGAGCTGCAGTTGCAACCCTGGCTCAAGGCCCACCCCGAGCTGCGCCAGCTGGTGAGCGAAGTGCTGGCGCAAGATCCGCGCCCCGCTTACAAGAAGGGCAAGCCCGATGAGAAGGAGTACGGGGTGCGGCTGTTTGACTGCAACGTCCGTTTTCGCATCAACGAGCCGGATTGCGTGGTGCTGGCCATCGAGCCCGCCTGAACCTGGGCGGGCCGACATCAATGATGCTATTTCACGCCTTCTTCACGTCACAAGGGGCTTAATGAGCCTGTAAATTGTGTGGCATTGATCAGACTATCCACCCGGTTGCCAGTGATACCATGCACACAGCAGAGGGCATCTCCTCTCTGACTGATGCCAGCAGCAGGCTATCGATGTATGGCAAGCATGGTAGCCCGGCTGTTGCCGCCAAAGGATCTGGCCTCGCTCCGACACGCTTGAGTGCGGGGATGCCACACGGAGTGACAGCACTTCGAAGGAACAAAACTATGCTGATGAACAGTGAACAACGTTATGGCACCCTGAATATCGTGCTGCACTGGCTGACCCTGTGGGCCATGATCGCCGTCTACGCCCTGATCGAATTTCGCGATATTTTCCCCAAAGGGGACCCTGGCCGGGATCTGATGAAGGAGTGGCACTTTATGCTGGGGCTGCTTATCTTCGCCCTGGTCTTTGTCAGACTGGCCCTGCGCTGGATGAGCCCGACACCCCGTATCGTGCCCGAGCTCTCCCCGATCATGCACAAGCTGGCAAAACTGGCCCACCTCGCCCTCTACGGTTTTCTGATGCTCACCCCGCTGTTTGGCTGGCTGCTGCTGAGCGCCGCGGGCAAGCCCATCCCCTTCTTCGGGCTTGAGCTGCCTGCCCTGCTCTCCCCCAGTCCGGACCTCAAGGGACTGATCAAGGAGGTGCACGAGACGCTGGGTAATATCGGTTACGCCCTGATCGGCCTGCACACGGTGGCGGCCCTCTATCACCACCATATTCTCAAAGACAACACCCTCACCAATATGCTGCCGCCACGCCGCAGCTAACCGGTGACAGATAAACGCAGAGGGGGCCATCGTAGCCCCCTCTCTGTTTTCCTGAACAGCACGCTTGCAAAGAGCATCACGCCTGCTTGGCCAGCTCCTCGGTCGGCTTGCCTTTCGGTTCGTGCGGCAGCTTTTTCACATTGCTCTTGCTCTCCGGCTGCTTGCTCCCGGACGAACTGTTTTCAGACAAGGCTTGCAACACAGGATAGGCCTTGCCGGCCACGGTGGGCTGGGACTGGCCAACAAAGTTGCCGCCTTTGCAGATGGAGAGACTGCCCCCCTTGAAGATCCCCTGCATCTTGCCGCTCTCCAAGATCTCCACCTCGGCGGAGGTACAGGTGCCTTCCAGCAGACCATTGATGATCACGTGGGGCGCACTCACCTCTCCCTCAACGCTACCGCCCTGCATGATGCGCAGCACACCACCGATGAGCTGGATGGTGCCATTGACCTGACCGCGCACCTCCAGATCCCCCTCCACCTGCAACTCGCCCTTGAAGCGGGCACCGGCTGCAATCACAGTGGCACCGGCCGACCCAGTAGCCGCACCACCTTTGTTTCTTCCAAACATCCGTACTCTCTCCACCAACCACACAAGCAGAACCAGCGGCATCGGCGCCACTGGCCACAGAAAACAGGGCGACCCCAGCACGTAGAGCAGCAAGGCTGCCCCCCAGCAGAGCCAGACAATATAGAGGAAGTCACTGCGCTCACGCTGTTGCAGTCGCGCCAGCAGCCTCCCGGCCATCTCTCTCATCACATCAAACCTTTCGCAGCATGGCTGCCGACCAGCAGGCCATCGACAAGCCGGACCATGGTTAAACGACCAGTTGGCACGAACTCTGAAGTCCCGCTGATTCAGTCCCGATACAGCCGGGATGCATTAGGATTCGAATTGACTCGAAGCGACATACACTTTCTAATTGACAGCCTGGATCCCTATGACCGCTCACATCATGAAAATTCTGTTGGTCGAAGACGACAAGCTGCTCAATCACCACCTCTCCTCTCTGCTGACCGAAGCCGACAATCAGGTCTACAGCACCGACCAGGCCGGGATTGCACTGCACTACGCCGCCGACTATCCCATTGATGTGGCCATCATCGACCTCGGTCTGCCCGATATGGACGGCCTGCAACTGATCCGGCAACTGCGCGAACGGCAGATCCCCTTCCCCATCATTGTGCTGACCGCCCGTGGCAACTGGCAGGACAAGGTCGAAGGATTGGAAGCGGGTGCTGATGACTATCTGGTCAAACCGTTCCAGAAAGATGAGCTGCTGGCCCGACTCAATGCGCTGGTGCGCCGCAGCGCCGGTTTTATCTCGCCCAGGGTGAAAGCCGGTGATTACGAGCTGGATCTCTCCCGCAAGGAGCTGACTATCGCCGGCGAAGTAGCGGTGCTCACCAGCTTTGAATACCTCATTCTGGAGTACCTGATGCGCAACGCCCGTCAGGTGGTCTCCAAGCAGCAACTGCTCGACCAGCTCTACGGCGACGGCGAAGGGGACCCCAACACCATCGAGGTGATGGTGAGCCGCCTGCGCAAGAAGCTGGATCCGGAAGGGACGATTCAACCCATCTCCACCATCCGGCGTCAGGGTTATATCTTCAACCTCTCCTGTAACTGATGCAGTTTCATCTGCCGCGCCCCATCAAGATGATCCGCAGCTCACTGCACATCAAACTGCTGCTCAGCTCGCTGCTGGTCATCGCGCTGATCATGGGGTTTGCCGTCTACGCCCTCTATCTTGGCCACGTCGAGGAGCAGACCCAGAAGGCCAGCGCCCGGATGCAGGAGAACCTGGCCAAGCTGTTTTCCTCCACCGAGCCGGATGACAAGGGGTCGAACGTCGAGCTGGGGCGGATATCCCGTGGTGCGGGGGATCGCAACCTCGATACCCTGATCTGCCGCGCCGATGGCGATCTGGTCTGGTCTAGCCTCCATATGCCGGAGGTGATCAAGGCCAAACAGACCATCTGCGGCGATCTGATGAAGTATCTGGGGGGGATGGATCTCGACTACTTCTTCAAGAAGCACACCATCAAGAACGGCGAGAGCTACTTCGTCTACAGCCTGCGGTTTATCCGCAATCCCGGCAGCGGCACCACCGCCTACTACGTGGTGATGATCGACTCGGCCAAACGCTATCACGAAGAGTCCCGCACCTACCTCTACCAGACCGCCAAACAGGCGCTGCTCGCCTATATGCTGCTGGCCGGGCTGCTGCTGCTCACCACCTTCTGGAGCCTCAGCTCCCTGCGCACCATCGCCCGTCAGATCGACGATATCCGGGCCGGCAAGCGCGATGACCTCTCGAGCGATTTTGAGCGAGAGCTGGCCCCGCTGACCGACTCCATCAACCAGCTGCTGGAAAACGAACGCCAGCAGACCCAGCGCTACCAGCACGCCCTCAACGATCTCGCCCACAGCCTGAAAACCCGGCTGGCGCTGATCCAGATCACCACCCGCGAAGTGAAGCTGGGGCGGGAGATCCACGACAACATCAACGAGCAGATCCTCACCATGGATCAGATGATCCAGTATCAGCTCAGACGAGCCGTGACCGGCCGCCAGCGCCTTGCCAGCAAGGGTACCGAGCCGGTACCGCTGATTGAAAAACTGCTGGCCAGCCTGACCAAGGTCTATCGCCACAAGAAGCTGCAAACCCACTTCAAGTTCGATGATGACGCCCTCTTCCACGGCGAACAGGGCGACCTGATGGAGCTGATGGGCAACCTGCTCGACAACGCCTGCAAGTTTGCCATCAGCGAAGTGAAGGTGACGGTGCGCCGCCATCTCGAGCGGCTGCGTATCGAAGTGGAAGATGATGGCCCGGGTATCGACCCGGCCAAATCGGAGCAGATCTTCCAGCGCGGCGTGCGGGCAGACAGTTCACCCGGTCAGGGTATAGGTCTGGCGGTGGTGACTGAAATCGTCCACAGCTACGGCGGCCAGATCCGGGTCGATGAATCCCCCCTCGGCGGCGCCCGCTTTACCCTGGATCTGCCCTGACACCGGATAGGCCCGACCACGGGCCCTCTGCCACCCGCTGCACTGCCCTACACAGTGTAAAATACTCCTGCCTGACACCACCCAATTCAGCAATATGCTATCCAGATGCTTGAGATGTGAGGCATCTCGGTTAAGCTATGGCCGACTCGTTTGTTAACCATTTGATGGATCTGTAATCGCACTATGGAAAACATGTTTGAAAGATTGATGTACGCATCCCGCTGGATCATGGCCCCCATTTATCTTGGGCTCAGCCTCATACTGCTGGCACTGGGAGTGAAATTCTTTCAGGAGATCCTCCATATCCTGCCCAACATACTGGAGATGAAAGAGGTGGACCTGGTGCTGGTCACACTGTCGCTGATCGATATCACCCTGGTGGGGGGACTTATCGTGATGGTGATGTTTTCCGGCTATGAGAACTTCGTCTCGCGCCTCGATGTCGGGGATGAGGGCGACAAACTGGTGTGGCTCGGCAAGCTGGATGCCGGCTCCCTGAAAAACAAGGTCGCCGCCTCCATTGTCGCCATCTCCTCTATTCACCTGCTCAAGGTGTTTATGAATGCCGAAAATCTCCCCAACGACAAGATCAAGTGGTACCTGCTGATCCACATCACCTTTGTCCTCTCGGCCTTCGCCATGGGCTACCTCGACAAGCTGACCCGCAAATAGTAGCCAGCCTGCGATAGACGATATGCCCGATAACACGACATGGATCGGGCATATCGTGCGACCACTCTTCACAGTCGAGGCCAATATGATCCGCCCATTATCTGCCACCGATCTGGATGCCGCCGTCGAGCTCTGGTATCAGGCATCGGTGCAAGCCCACGACTATATTTCCGCCGCCTTTTGGCATGAGCAACGGGCAGCGATACGGGATATCTATCTGCCCGCCAGCAAGAGCTGGGTCTATGAGGAGGATGGACAGCTACTGGGCTTTATCTCCTGATATCAGGGGTCTGTTGCCGCGCTGTTTATTTCCCCTGATCACCAATCACACGGGTTGGGTCGCCAACTGCTCGAACACCTCAAAGCCCAATATGACCGGCTCGAGTTGACGGTCTACGCCGAAAATGAGCAGGCGCGGCGCTTCTATTCCCGCAACGGTTTTAAAGAGGGTGAGCAGCAGTTCTGCGAGCATAGCGGTCGCCCCGAGCTGGTGATGCATTGGCAACGAGGATAAGCGGGTCGCCCATAGCGATGGCGAGCACGCTTTGCCTGTTTTGTGGCCGCCTTGAATGCCATGGCGGCATTCTCTACAATGACCCACTTTTTATTCATTTCGGGTTATATCGATGAGCGATACCAGCACCAAACCGGCTCTGCCAGATCACCTCTCCTGCAATCCCCGCAGCCCTCACTATGTGGCCGCCTGCTTCGAGCACCCGATCGGTATTCGCCTGAACGGCAAAGAGCGCACCGATGTCGAGGAGTACTGCATCAGCGAAGGTTGGGTGAAGATCCCCTCCCCCAAAGCGCTGGATCGCCGTGGTCAGCCCATCCTGATCAAACTCAAGGGCACCGTTGAAGCCTTCTACAGCTAATCAGCGCGCTACTGCTTGATAAACAACAAGGCCACCCTCACGGTGGCCTTGTTGTTTCTGGTATTGGTGCTGGCGTCAGCGTTATCTACGCGGCACCCACCAGCCCACATTTCTCGCTGGGCAGCTCTTATACACCCAAGCGGTCGCGCAGGGTGTACCAGGCGGCGCCCGCAGCAGTGAAGGGGATGCGGAACAGGCGGCCACCCGGGAAGGGGTAGTGCGGCAGTTTGGCAAAGGCATCGAAGCGCTCCGCCTGACCGCTCAGCACCTCGGAGAGCAGCTTGCCCGCCAGATGGGTGCAGGTGACGCCGTGACCGCTGTAGCCCTGCATGTAGTAGATGTTGGGGCCGATGCGGCCAAACTGCGGCAGCCGCGACAGGGTGAGCAGGAAGTTGCCGGTCCAGGTGTACTCCACCTTGACGTCGGCCAGCTGCGGGAAGGTTTTCAGCATCTTGGGGATGATCAGCCGCTCGATATCCGCCGGATCCCGCGCCCCATAGACCACGCCACCGCCATAGAGAAGCCGGTGATCGCCGGAGGTACGGTAGTAGTCGAGCAGGTAGTTGCAATCCTCCAGACAGTAGTTCTGCGGCAAGAGTGAACGGGCCCGCTCCTCCCCCAGCACTTCGGTGGCGATCACCTGGGTGCCGCAGGGCATGCTCTTGCTGGCCAGTTCCGGCACCAGATTGCCGAGGTAGGCATTGCCCGCCACCACCACAAAGCGCGCCTTCACCGCCCCCTTGGCGGTCTTGACCAGTGCTGGTTGACCCGGGGTGATACTGGTGACGGCGGACTGCTCGAAGATCTGCCCACCCTGGATGCGGATGGCTTCCGCCTCCCCCAACGCCAGGTTGAGGGGGTGGATATGACCGCCGCTCTTGTCGAGCAGGGCGCCGACATAGCGATCGCTCGCGACCACCTCGCGCACCCCCTTGGCATCGAGCAGCTCCAGCTGGTCGTTACCCCACTTCTGCCAGCGGGCGTATTGGGATTTGAGCTCGTGCAGCTGCTTCTCGGTCTCGGCGGCAAAGACCCCCCCCTCCTGCAGATCGCACTGTATGTTGTAGCGCTTGATCCGCTCGCGGATGATCTGCCCCCCCTCAAACAACATGGAACCGAGCAGCCTGGCCTGATCCGGCGGGCAGTTCGCTTCTATGGTGTCGATGTCGCGGCTGTAGGAGTTGACGATCTGGCCGCCGTTGCGGCCGCTGGCGCCAAAGCCGACCCGCGCTGCCTCCAGCACCACCACCTTGTAACCCTTCTCCACCAGATGCAGGGCGCTGGATAGGCCGGTATAGCCCGCCCCGATGACGCAGACATCGCACTCCAGCTGCTCGGTCAATGTCGGGTAGGGCGCGTGTTTATTAGCGCTGGCTGCGTAGTAACTGTTTACATGTTCGGTCATGATCCCTGTTTCCTTACCGGTTCGGTTGCCAAACTACTGTCAGGATTAAAAGCTCGCCGGGGTGTGGGCGCTGACGATGCGACAGGTCTCCCCCGACGGATTGCTGAAGCTGTGGGGCTCGCCGGTGTCGATCACATAGCTGTCGCCCGCCTCCAGCGGATAACTCTGGCCCGCCACCGTCAGGATCACCGACCCCTCCAGCACGGTGCCGACCTCCTCCCCCTGATGGGTCACCTGACCGCCGGTGTCGGTGCCGGGGGGATAGGTCTCCAGCATAAAGCCGAGCTGGCGGCGGTTGTTGCCGTTGTGCACCAGCTTGAGAGAGACCCCCTGACTGCCCAGCTCGATCAACTGATCCGCCTTGATCACCACCTCCGGAGTGCGGCTCTCCTCCTCGGCGAAGAAGCGCGACAGCGGCAGGCCATAGATGGTGAGCAGCTTTTGCAGGGAGGCGACCGAGGGGCTCACTTTGTCCTGCTCGATCATGCAGATGGCGCCATGAGTCAGGCCGCTCAACTCGGCCGCCCGCCGCTGGGAGAGCCCCAGCTGATGGCGTACCGCCGCCAACCGTTCCCCCATGGTGCGCGCCCCGGCGTCAGCCGCACCCAACGGTCGAGCCACGCTCTCCCGGCTCTGTGGCCCGCTCATGACAAGCCCCCTGCTGCGCTATCTCTGCATCCTTGCATCATCAGCCTCTCCTGCTTGCGCGTGATCGCATCGGATCAGGCGCAGCCTGTTTACCCTGCTGGTTAAAATAGCCGACCAGCTTTCCCTTGCCGTTCACTATGTTACACAGCACAGCCGTTCATTATTTTGCACACCTGATTTACCATCCCCCGGTCGTTTGCCCACTTACAGCCTGCAAGCGAACTGGAGAAAGCGCGCTACACAGCCCATTTTCTAGCATGGCGCCCCCCAGCAATTCAAATATATTTAACACTTGAAAAACATTTCAGCTCAAATTATGGTCTTCCTGTGCTTATTATTTTATACGGCAGCGGCGCAGGAAGGGTCGGCTCACTCCGGCAACCAGCTGCTCTGACCCACACTCGAGGCTTCTCATGTCAGGAACAACATCCCACTCCAGCTTGATCACATCCCGCGCCTATATAGATGGACAGTGGTGCGAGGCCGCCAGCGGCTGCACCTTCGAGGTCACCAACCCCGCCAGCGGTGCCGTCATTACCCAGGTGCCCGACATGGATGCCGAGGATACCCGCCGCGCCATCGCGGCCGCCCACGCGGCGCAACCCGCCTGGGCGGCGCTGACCGCCAAGGAGCGCAGCAACAAGCTCTACGCCTGGTTTGCCGCCATCACAGCCCACAGCGATGAGCTGGCACGTATCATGACCTGCGAGCAGGGCAAGCCGCTGGCGGAAGCCAGGGGCGAGGTGACCTATGGTGCCAGCTTTATCCAGTGGTTCGCCGAGGAGGGCAAGCGCGCCTATGGCCGCACCATCCCGGGCTTTAGCGGCGATCGCCGGTTGGCCACCATCAAGCAGCCGGTCGGGGTCGTCGCCGCCATCACCCCGTGGAACTTCCCCATTGCCATGATCACCCGCAAGGCAGGCCCGGCGCTGGCCGCCGGTTGCACTATCGTCATCAAACCTGCCGCCGAAACCCCGCTCTGCGCGCTGGCGCTGGCGCTGCTTGCCGAGCAGGCAGGCATCCCCGCCGGTGTCATCAATATCGTCACCAGCCATCAGGCGAGCGCGGTGGGCAACGAGCTGTGCAGCAATCCGGTGGTGCGCAAGCTCTCCTTCACCGGCTCCACCCGCATCGGCAAGCTGCTGATGCGCCAGTGCGCCGACACCATGAAGAAGCTGTCACTGGAGCTGGGTGGCAACGCCCCCTTTATCGTCTTTGACGACGCAGACCTCGACGCCGCCGTGGCCGGGGCGCTCGCCTCCAAATACCGCAACGCCGGGCAGACCTGTGTCTGCGCCAACCGCATTCTGGTGCAGGCCAGTGTCTATGACGCCTTCGCCGAGAAGCTGACTGCCGCCGTCAAGGCCTTCAAGGTGGGAGATGGCATGGCGGAGGGCACCCAGATCGGCCCGCTCATCAACCCGGCTGCCGCCAGCAAGGTGGCCGAGCTGGTGCAGCAATCGGTCGCCGCCGGTGCCGAAGTGCTGCTGGGGGGCGAAGCTCACCCCGCCGGTCCCCTTTTTTACCGCCCCACCATTCTGGGCAAGGTGGATAAAACCAACCCCATCCTGCAGGAGGAGATCTTCGGCCCGGTCGCCCCGCTGGTGTGCTTCGAGACGGAAGCCGAAGCCATCGCCATTGCCAACGACACCCCTTATGGCCTGGCCGCCTACTTCTATGGCCGCGACATCGCCCGGGTGTGGCGCGTCGCCGAGCAGCTGGAATACGGTATGGTCGGCATTAACGAGGGGATCATCTCAACCGAATTGGCCCCCTTTGGCGGCATCAAGGAGTCGGGGCTGGGCCGGGAAGGGGCAGCCGAGGGACTGGAGGAGTATCTCGAGACCAAATACCTCTGCTTTGGCGCCATTCGCTAGGGCAGCAACAGAGAGATAAGGCGCCGCCGATCTGGCCTTATGGGCTGATCGGCGGTGATGGGCGCCAAAACGCCTGCCACATTTTCAGGGAATATCGGGGGCTGCGGCCCCTCAGGGAGGAAAGATGAGTCAGTCAGAATCAAACAAGGCGTGGCAAGCGCGCCGCGAAGCGGCCGTGGTCAACGGCGTTGGCACCCTGCTGCCGGTCTTTATCGACCGGGCGCAAAATGCCGAGCTGTGGGATGTGGAGGGCAACCGCTACATCGACTTTGCCTCCGGCATCGCCGTGCTCAACACCGGTCACAACCACCCCAAAGTGGTGGCAGCGGTGCGCGAGCAGCTGGAAAAGTTCAGCCACACCTGCTTTCAGGTCACTCCCTACCCGGGCTATATCGAGCTTGCCGAGAAGCTCAACGCCCTGGTGCCCGGCCCGACCCCGAAGCGCACCCTGTTTCTCTCCACCGGCGCCGAGGCAGTCGAGAACGCCATCAAGATTGCCCGCGCCCACACCGGTCGCAGCGGCACCATCGCCTTCAAGGGGGGCTTTCACGGCCGCACCATGATGGGGATGGCGCTCACCGGCAAGGTGGTGCCCTACAAGACCGGCTTTGGCCCCTTCCCGGGGGAGGTCTACCACATCCCCTTCCCCGCCGATTATCTGGGGGTGAGTGAAGAGGATGCCCTGCACGCCCTCGAGCTCTGTTTCAGTGCCGACATCGAGCCGAGCAGGGTGGCCGCCATCATTATCGAGCCGGTACAGGGCGAAGGGGGCTTCTACCCTGCCTCCCCGAGCTTTATGCAGAAGCTGCGCAGCGTCTGCGACCAGCACGGCATTCTGCTGATCTGCGACGAGATCCAGAGTGGTTTTTGCCGCACCGGCAAGACCTTCGCCACCGAGTATGCCGGCATCGAGCCGGACATCATGACGTTGGCCAAGAGTCTGGCGGGGGGCTTCCCCCTGTCAGCGGTGGTGGGCAAGGCGGAGATCATGAACTCGGCCAAACCGGGTGGTCTGGGTGGCACCTATGCGGGATCCCCCATCGCCTGCGCCGCCGCGCTGGCGGTCTTGCAGGTGATCGACGAGGAGAAACTCAACCAGAAAGCGCTGGATCAGGGGGAGCAGATCAAGGCGGGGCTGGAACGCATAGCCGAGCGTTTTGACTGCATAGGTCAAATTCGCGGCCCCGGTGCCATGGTGGCCATGGAGCTGGTGAAACGCCGTGATGCCAGCCAGCCCGATCCCGACCTCACCAAACGTCTGGTGGCCGAGGCGGGCAAACGCGGTCTGGTCCTGCTCTCATGCGGGGTGCGCGCAAATGTCATCCGTTTTCTCGCCCCCCTGACAGCCCCTGCGGCAGTGATTGACGAGGGGCTGCAACTCCTTGAAAAATCACTGGAGGCCGTGCTGGCCTGACCAGCAGGAAAGTGACCACTTACCTGTGCAAATAAATGCAATTTTGCCCCCTTTTTTTCTTGTCAAGGGGGCCCTGCAAATGCACAATGCGCCGCCACTGAAAGAACCGATGTAAAACAATGGCATCGGTTCTTTTTTAGACAGTGAACACACCCATAAACGAGGCCGGATCACCCCCGGAAAAGATAGCGAGATTGGCAGCAGTCTCCCGACACCAAGTCTAGTGAGGAACAACATGGGGCATCTCAATGCTTTCCAACCGGCCATGGCCGGTGTGCGCCGCCCTGGCGCCCTTGATTCCCGGGCCTCTCTCCCGGTTTCGTTGATGGACCGTGCCACTCTGGCACTGCATGAGGAACATGCATAATGGCGGCCCAGCAGGTTGGTCTGAAAAAGACCCTCAAACTGTGGCAGGTCGTGGTTATGGGACTGGCGTACCTCACCCCCATGGCAGTGTTCGACACCTTCGGCATCGTTACCGAGATCACCGAAGGCCATGTGCCAACCGCCTACCTGTTTGCCCTCATCGGCATGCTGTTCACTGCCCTGAGCTACGGCCATCTGGTGCGCAAGTTCCCGTCAGCCGGCTCTGCCTATACCTATGCCCAGAAGGTGTTTCACCCCTATGTCGGCTTTATGGTGGGTTGGACCTCCCTGCTCGACTACATGTTCATGCCGATGATCAACATGCTGCTGGCCAAGATCTATCTGGAAGCCCTCTTCCCGAACGTAGAGCCCTGGACCTATATCTTCGGTCTGGCGGCGGTGATGACCGCCCTCAACCTGCGCGGCATCAAGCTGGTGGCCAACTTCAACAGCCTGATCGTGGTGATGCAGTTCAGCATCATCGCCATCTTCATTGGCCTGATCGCCTGGGGTGTTCACAACGGTGAAGGGCTGGGGACCGTGGCCAGCAGCCGTCCCTTCTTCTCCGAGCAGATCCAGGTGTCACCACTGCTGATGGGGGCCTCCATCCTCTGTCTATCGTTCCTCGGTTTTGACGCCATCAGTACCCTGTCGGAAGAGACCCCGGACGCGGATCGGGTGATCCCCCGCGCCATCGTGCTGACGGCGCTGATTGGCGGTGTGCTATTCGTCACCACCTCCTACTTCCTGCAGCTCTACTTCCCAGACATCTCCCGCTTCCAGCATCCGGATGCGGTACTGCCGGAGATCACCCTCTATGTCGGCGGAAAGCTGTTCCAGGCGGTGGTGCTGGTCTGCACCACAGTAGCGGTGCTGGCCTCGGGGCTCGCCTCCCACGCCGGTGTATCGCGCCTGCTCTACGTGATGGGTCGTGATCGCGCCCTGCCTGCCCGCTTCTTCGGCTACATCCATCCGAAGTGGCAGACCCCGGCGTTCAACGTGCTGCTGGTCGGCCTGCTGGCCCTCTCTGCGGTGTCGCTGGATCTGGAGATGGCGCTGGCGCTGATCAACTTCGGCGCCCTGGTGGCCTTCACCTTCGTCAATCTGGCGGTGATTGCCCACTTCTATGTGAAGCTGGGCCGCAACAAGTGTCTCAAGGATCACCTGATGTACCTGCTGCTGCCGCTCTGTGGCGCCGCCTGCATCGGGGTGCTGTGGCTCAACCTCGAGCCATCTTCCTTCGAGCTGGGTCTGATCTGGGCGGCGCTGGGGGCCATCTACCTGTTCCTGCGCCTCACCGTGTTCCGCATCCCGCTGCATACCGCCGACAAGGTGGAGATCGCCCAGTAACCGCTGGCGCCCCTCCCCTCGATAGCGAACAAGGAGCCTGCGGGCTCCTTGTTGTTTTTGCGGTGTTCTGGTTGCCAGCTGCACGGGTTGCCAGAAATGCGGTTTCTGCAGGAAGTGTGACTGATTTCAAATAACTACCCAGCCGGACCGCTCGCCGGGCCATGGCCCGAGCCGCGTCGCCCCCTATCCTCAGTCATTAATGTGAATGGATATGCAGCCACTCTTTTTCCACTTCACCCCCTCCCATCCCCCACCAGCCGATAAGATCGCAGGACTCAAGCCCGGGGGAACGCCGGCAAATATGATCAGGATCAATGTTGATGCGCTATGCACCCTGCAGCCCCGATTTGCCGATTTTTCATACGCCATGACAGGGTTCTCTTCCCCCCCGAAAAAGGGGGAGTGGCTCGGGGACGGCTGCAGGGGGCGAGTGACCACTTACCTGCTCCGTGCGTATGCAAAAAAATGCGTTAATCCGCCCTTTTTTGCTTGTCAAGGGGGCTGACCGAATGCACAATACGCCGCCAATAAAGGACCGATGTTCACTGCGACATCGGTTTTTGTATTTTTGAAGTGCAGTACAAACCCACCACAAGAGGCCGGAACGTTTCCGGAAGTGATATTCGAGATTGCCAAACAATCTCCCGACGTTGAGAGGATAACAATGGGGCGTTTTAATGCTTTCCTGCCGGTACAGCCCGGTATGCGCCTCCCCGGCGCCCTTGATGTACAGGCTTGCGAATCCATCGTATCCCTGCGCTCGTTGCAAGCACGTGCTGCGGCACTGATTGAGGAGAAAGCGTAATGGCATCGCAAAACGCCAAGCTGCTCAAGACCCTTACCCTGACACAAGTGATTGTGATGGGTCTGGCCTATCTGACCCCCATGGCTGTCTTCGACACCTTCGCCATCGTCGGTGATATCACCGATGGCCGGGTCGCCACCGCCTATCTGCTGGCTCTGGGTGGCATCCTGCTCACCGCTTTCAGCTACGGACATCTGGTACGCAAGTTCCCCTCTGCGGGCTCTGCCTATACCTATGCCCAGAAAGTGTTCAACCCCTACGTCGGTTTCATGGTCGGCTGGTCATCCCTGCTCGACTACATGTTCATGCCGATGATCAACATCCTGCTGGCCAAGATCTACCTGACCGCCATGTTCCCGGGCGTCGAGCCCTGGGTGTTCATCTTCGGTCTGGTGACCGTGATGACCTTCCTGAACCTGCGCGGCATCAATCTGGTGGCCAACTTCAATGGTCTGATCGTGGTGATCCAGCTGGCCATCATCACCCTCTTTATCGGCCTGATGGCGTGGGGCATCTACCACGGCGAAGGGGCTGGCACCCTGATGAGCAGCCGTCCGTTCCACTTCGAGTCAGCACAGCTGGTACCGCTCTTTACCGGTGCGACCATCCTCTGCTTCTCGTTCCTGGGCTTTGACGGTCTGAGCTCCCTCTCCGAAGAGACTCCGAACGCTGGCAAGGTGATCCCCAAGGCGATCGTGCTGACTGCCCTTATCGGCGGCATCATCTTCGTGGTGGTCTCTTACTGCCTGCAGCTCTACTTCCCGAGCCTCGCCCGCTTCCAGCATCCGGATGCGGTACTGCCGGAGATCGCCCTCTACGTTGGCGGCACCTTCTTCCAGTCCGTAGTTCTGGTCTGCACCACGGTCGCGGTACTGGCCTCCGGCATGGCGGCTCACGCCGGTGTGTCGCGCATCCTCTACGTGATGGGGCGTGACCGCATGATCCCGGAGCGGGTGTTTGGCTACATCCACCCGAAATACCGTACTCCGGCCATCAACGTGCTGATGGTAGGCGGTCTGGCCCTCTCCGCCGTGTCGTTTGATCTGGATACCGCACTGGCGCTGGTCAACTTCGGCGCACTGGTGGCGTTCAGCTTCGTCAACCTGTCGGTGATCGGTCAGTTCTGGGTGCGCGAGAAACGCAACAAGACCCTCAAGGATCACGTCATCTACCTGTTGATGCCGTTGCTCGGCGCCGCCACCATCGGTGCTCTGTGGATCAACCTGGAGCAGAGCTCGCTGGAGCTGGGCCTGATCTGGGCTGGCCTCGGCGCAACCTATCTGTTCCTGCGTCTGGCGGTGTTCCGCATCCCGTTCCGTCAGTACGAAGAAGCAGCTGACGCCTGATCCTTTGGGGATAACGGATAGACAGAAGGGGAGCCATGGCTCCCCTTCTTGCTATTTGACGGGCTGAATATGGGGCTCGACTATTGCCACTCTCCCGCACTTGCTTGGTCGGCAAGGAACAGACAGGGTGGATGGCGCCACCAGCCATATTTCTCGCCATCCCCATCATCTATTGACGAGCAAACCACCAAAGCAAGTCATAAAACCATCATAAAAGTGTCACCTTGTCATATTTCTGTCATTAACCACTGATTAAATGCGCGGGTCATCAACAACCCAAGACGGAACGACCGTCTCAAGAGGCTTTATGCAACACCATCACTCCTTGTCACAGCCGCCCGCGACCCGCGCCCTGTTCAACTGGATGAGTGTCATCGTACTGGTCTACCTGATCCTGGTTGCCGTGGGCGCCATCTCCCACGGCTTCAAAGATTTCTCCGGCGGCGCCGAGGGCGCAGCCCAGATCTTCGCCTTTGCCAACAACCCCTTTGTCGCCCTGCTGCTGGGTATTCTCGCTACCGCGCTGGTGCAATCCTCCAGCACCGTCACCTCGGTGATCGTTGGTCTGGTAGCTGGCGGCCTGCCCATCAGCATGGCCATCCCCATGGTCATGGGTGCCAACCTCGGCACCACCATCACCAACACCATCGTCTCCATGGGCCATGTGCGGGATCGCGCCGAGTTCCGCCGCGCCTTCGCCGCCGCTACCGTGCACGACTTCTTCAACCTGCTGGCGGTGTTCATCTTCCTGCCGCTGGAGCTGATGTTCGGCCTGCTGCAACACAGCGCCGAGTGGCTGGCCAACCTGCTGGTAGGCTCCGCCAACATGTCGATGAAGGGCATGGATTTCATGAAGCCGCTGACCGCACCGGCCCAGCAGCTGATTGACAGCGCCGTTGCCTTCCTGCCGGGCAAGGGTGCCGCCATCGCGACCATCATCATCGGTATCCTGCTGATCCTCGCCTGTGTCACGTATCTGGGCAAAGTGCTGCAACAGGTACTGGTTGGCCGTGCCAAAGAGGTGCTGCACAACGCGCTGGGCCGTGGCCCTCTGACCGGCATCACCTCCGGTGCGCTGGTGACCATCATGGTGCAGTCCTCCTCCACCACCACCAGCCTGATGATCCCGCTGGCCGGCGGCGGCGTGTTCAGCACCCGTCAGCTCTACCCATTCACCCTGGGGGCCAATATCGGTACCACCATCACCGCCCTGCTGGCTGCCACCGCCATCAGTGGAGCCGGTGCCCAGCTGGCCCTGACCATCGCGCTGGTCCACGTGCTGTTCAACCTCTTTGCCGTGGTCATCATCTATGGCATCCCCTTCCTGCGCGACCTGCCGGTGCGCGCCGCCGAGGGGCTGGCCCGGGTAGGCAGCGAGAACAAGCTGCTGGCTCTGGGTTATGTGACGGGTCTCTTCTTCGCCCTGCCCGCCCTGATGATGGTGGCCGCCAAGTAAGCGCCGCCGCCATGACAAGGGGCGAGTCACCGACTCGCCCCTTTTTGCGTCTGCGTCTCCGAGCTTTGCCTGCCCGCTCACATCCTCCCGCCCTGTGGCTCGCCATCAGGGGCCGTGCGCGATAAGATGGCGCCCTCATTGCACTTTTTACATTTCATGGAACAGGAAAAACCGATGAAATTCATACTGATCGCGCTGCTCATCGCCGGTGTGGCCTACTACTTCTACTCCAGCAGCAACAACAAGAAGCTGGCGGCCGACAACGTGCGGATTGGCGCCGAGTTCCTCGCCAGCAACAAGGAGAAGCCGCTGGTGACCACCACCGCCTCCGGCCTGCAGTACGAAGTGCTGACCCCGGGCACCGGCACCGTTCACCCCACCGCCACCAGCAAGGTGAAGGTGCACTACGAGGGCAAACTGCTGGATGGCACAGTCTTTGACAGCTCGGTCGCCCGTGGCGAGCCCATCGAGTTTGGCCTCAATCAGGTGATCGCTGGCTGGACCGAAGGGGTGCAGCTGATGGTGGAAGGTGAGAAGACCCGTTTCTACATCCCCGCCAACCTCGCCTACGGCGACCGTGCAGCAGGCAAAATCCCGCCGGGATCAGTCCTGATCTTTGACGTGGAGCTGCTGGGTATCCAGTAACCGCGCAGGATGCTCCAGTGGCAATATCCCACTGAGCGCCCGTACTGATCTTTGATATGAAGCTGCTGGGCATCCAGTAAGCGCACCATCAGTAACAAGGCCAGCATCATGCTGGCCTTGTTATTATGGGAACCTTACTCCCCCTTGGCGATCCCTTCCCGGCGCGGATCCGCTGCGCCAAACCAGCCGCCAGCGTTGCGCTCAACCCCCTGCAGGCCGGAAGTTTGTTCATTTAGCACAACTTCGTGTCCCCTCGCCTTCAACCCCTCGACCACCGACATGGGGGTGCGTCCCGCTTCCAGCTCGGTGGGGCCGTTGCGGCTGCCAAAGTTGGGCAGGTTGATGGCCTGTTGCAGGTTCAGGCCCCAATCCTGAGTGCCGAGCAGGGTCTTACCCACGTAGTTGATGATGGCGGAGCCCCCCGGCGAGCCCAGCGTCATGGTCAGCTCGCCACTTGGCTTGTCAAACACCAGCAGGGGTGACATGGAGGAGCGGGGCCGCTTGCCCGGCTCCACCCGGTTTGCCACCGGCAGACCGGCAGCATCTACCGAGGTGAAGGAGAAATCGGTGAGCTGGTTGTTGAGCAGGTAGCCGTTGACCATCTGACGCGATCCGAAACCATCCTCGATGGAGCTGGTCATGGAGATGGCCATCCCTGCCTTGTCGACGATCGAGACATGGCTGGTGGAGGGGAGTTCCGGGGTCGCATCCTTGCCCCGCGCCAGCGCCAGTGGCGGCGAACCGGGATTGGCAATCCCCATGGAGTGCTGACCGACAAGCTTGCCGCGTTCGGCCAGATAGCCTTTGTCCAGCAACCCCTGTACCGGCACGCTGACAAAATCGCTGTCGGCGATGTACTGGTTGCGATCGGCGAAGGCCAGACGCGCCGCTTCGCTGTAGAGGTGGATAGCCTCGCTGGAAGCAGCCAGTCCCCCCTCCTTCGTGGTGATCGGCTTGAGGGCCGCCATATCGCGGCTCTCCAGCATGCCGAAGATCTGGCCGAGCGCCAAGGTGCCGGACGAGGGAGTGGGAAAGCCGCAGATCTTGCTCTGGCGATAGTCAAAGCAGAGGCCATCCCGCAGTTTGGCCTGATAGCTGGCCGCCAGAACCCCGGGATTGGTGGGATGCTGGCGAACCTTGGCCACCATGGCATCCGCCAGCGGCCCCTGATAAAAGGCATCCGCCCCCTCTGTGGCCAGAGTGCGCAGCACCTTGGCCAGCGCCGGGTTGGTCAGCCGGGTGCCTGCCATTTTGGGGCTGCCATCCGCCTGATAGAAGTAGGCTCGCGCCTGCGGATCCCGTGCCAGATAGTGATCCTTGGCCAGCAATGTGGCCAGCCGAGGACTTATCACAAATCCTTGCTCTGCCAGCGTGATGGCGGGCTCGAACAGCACAGCCCAGGGCAGCTTGCCATAACGCTGATGGGCCAGTGCCAGAGCGCGCAGGGTGCCGGGAACGCCGACCGAGCGGCCCCCCACTACCCCGTCATAAAACGCCAGCGGCTTGCCATCTTGCATAAACAGCTGGTCGGTGGCGGCGGCTGGCGCTGTCTCGCGGCCATCCACCGCACTCACCTTGCGGCCATCCCACACCAGCAGCAGCGTTCCGCCACCGATCCCGGAGGATTGCGGCTCCACCAGCGTCAACACCAGCTGCACCGCAATGGCGGCATCGACGGCACTGCCACCGGCCTTGATGATCTGGTAGCCCGCATCCACCGCCAGCGGGTTGGCGGCCGCCACCATGAAGTCATGGCCCTGCCAACCCTGCTTGTCGGTCCAGCCACTGGCGGCTTCCGGCGCGATCAGGGTCTGGGCTGGCGGGGTGTAGTGAAAGCCGTTGTCACTGGCACAACCGGCCAGCAGGGCAAGGGCGATAGCGAGCCCCAGAGGTTTGCGCAACATGACACTCTCCTTGTCTGTTTTATGACCATGAAGAGGGACTATGTCACGATTGGCGCTGGTAGCTCAAGTTATTGAGCAAGATCAATATCTTACTCATCTATCAATAATGGCTATCCGCAATAGGTATAAAAAAACCGCCCGAAGGCGGCTTTTACGATGGGATGGCAGAGGCCAAAAAGGCGCATGTCCGGTTAGATGGACTGCTCTTCGCCACCCAGGGCGGCAAACAGCGCCGGGATAAACTGGGACAGCTCGGCGGTGACCAGCGCGAAGTCGGCATCCAGACGGGCAGCCGGATCTTCGCTGGTGACGTCGTCGTTCTGCTCGCGCAGCTCTTCGCTGAATTTCAGACGCTTGATGGCGAGATCATCCCCCAGCACGAAGCTGACGGTCTCGCCCCAGTTGAGGGCCAGCTTGGTCACCAGCTTGTCATTGGCCAGGTGGTTCTTGATTTCATCCGTCATCAGATCCTGCTGCTTGCAGCGGATGATACCGCCGTGCTCCATGGCACTGCGCAGCTCGGCTTCATCTTCCAGCGTGAAGGAGGCAGGCAGGTTGCCCTCGTTCAGCCACTCGGTCATGGTGATCTCGGGCGGGTTCTTGAGGGCCACCGGCACCACCGGCAGGGAGCCGATGGATTTGCGCAACAGTGCCAGCAGATCATCCGCCTTCTTGGCAGAACCTGCGTCCACCACCATCAAATTGTCGGCCGGATTGATCCAGGCGAAGGTCTGGCTGGTACGACTGAAGGCACGGGGCAGCAGAGTGTGGAGGATCTCCTCTTTGAGCGCTTCCTTCTCTTTCTTTTTGAGGGCGCGTCCCTGTTCGAACTCGATCGCCTCTACCTTCTCGGCCAGCATCTCCTTGACCACGGTACCGGGCAGCATCTTCTCCTCTTTGCGGGCGCAGATGAGGATGTGACCGGAGGCAGAGTGAGTCAGGGTTGAGCCGAATTTGCCAAGGGGCTTGACCCACCCGAAACGGGAGATGTCCTGACTGCCGCAAGGGGTGAAGGCACAGGCTTCCAGCTGGGTTTCCAGCTGATCCACGGTCAGGTCAAAGGGGCGGGTAAAGCGATAAATCTGCAGGTTTTTAAACCACATGGCGTCCTCGGTCTCTAGATTGTCCGGCGGGCATTGTACTAGAGAGGCGCTTTGTGATCAGCCAATCATTCTCGCTAAATAAAGGGCGATCGACCTCACAGGGTCTCATTTATGTCACCTGTTTGTTCATCAAGTTCTCCTAGACTGCGAAAGTAAATTGTTAATAAGGATGAAGGTATGTTGCGGCCCAGTCGCCCGGAAGACATGGAAGAGATCGTCGAAATCTGGTTGCTGGCCTCCCTGCAGGCCCACGATTTCGTCGATGCCTCCTGCTGGTGGCAGGCCCAGGAGGATCTGCGTACCCGCTATCTCGATCGCGCAGCCATCTGGGTGTTCGAGGAGCGCGGCGATCTGCTCGGTTTCATGGCACTGGTGGACAACTATCTCGCCGCCCTGTTCGTGCGCCCCGACCGTCAGGGGCGCGGTGTCGGCCACGCCCTGCTGCAGGAGGCCAAGCGTCAGGGGGCGTCGCTCCACGCCCGGGTCTTTGTCGAGAACGATCAGGCGGTGCGTTTCTATCGCCGCCACGGCTTCGTCATCGAGGCCGAAGAGTCCGATCCCCTCACCGGCCACCCCCAATACCGGATGTGCTGCGAACCTGCCTGAATCGATGCCAGCCCCCTGTTTTACTTGAAAAAAGCAAGGGGCATCCTCATCTTGTCTCCATCGGGTGCCACCGGCACCATCCCTGCAACCGGGCTGCTTTCCAATGAAAATCCTCCATACCGCCGACTGGCACCTTGGCCATCAACTTCATGGCCATGACCGCCGTTTTGAACACGATGCCTTTCTCGACTGGCTGAGTGACACCCTCAAAGCGCGCGAGATCGACGCCCTGCTGGTGGCGGGCGATCTGTTTGATACCGCCAATCCCCCCGCCAGCGCCTGGCAACAGCTCTACCGTTTTCTGGCGCGGCTGCGCGCCGAGATGCCCCACCTCAACATGGTGCTGATCGGCGGCAACCACGACTCCCCCTCCAAGCTCGATGCTCCCCACGAGCTGCTGCGCGCCTTTGATCTGCATCTGGTGGGCAGCATCAGCCGCGACAGTGAGGGCAAGCTCGAGACCGACCGTCTGCTGGTACCGCTGCAAGACCGGGAGGGCAACATTGCCGCCTGGTGCGCCGCCGTGCCGTTCCTGCGCAGCAGCGATCTGCGGGTGGAGCAGTTGGCAGAGGGGCAGGACAGACTGATCGAAGGGGTAGGGCAGGTCTACGCAGAAGTGCTGGCCGAAGGGCGCGCCCGCTGCGGGGAGGATCTGCCACTCATCGCCATGGGCCACGCCTATCTGGCGGCGGGCCAGCTCTCCGAGCTGTCGGAGCGGCGGGTGCTCGGCGGCAACCAGCACGCCCTGCCTGCCGAACTCTTTGCCGGTGCCGACTACACGGCGCTCGGTCACCTCCATCTGGCCCAGAGTCCGGCCGAGGGGGTGCACTACAGCGGCTCGCCGCTGCCGCTCTCGCTTGCCGAAGCCAACTACAACCATCAGGTGCTGGAAGTGACCTTTGCAGAGGGGAAACTGGCCGGGTTGGAGCGGATCCCGGTGCCCCGCGCGGTGGAGATGATCCGCCTGCCCCAGAGCACCCTCGACGACGCGCTGAACGCCATCGCATCGCTCGAGCTGCCTGCTTGTCCACAAGAGGCACAACCCTTCCTCGAAGTGCGGCTGCTGCTGCCCAAGCCCGAGGCCCGCATCCGCGAGCGCATTCTGGCGGCCATCGCAGACAAACCGGTGCGTCTGGCCCGCATCAGCACCCAGTATCAGGGCTCGGGCGAAGGACTGGCCGATGGTCGCGAGCGGCGCAGGCTGGATGAGCTCTCCCCCACCGAGGTGTTTCGCCTCTGCTATCAGCGCCAGTTTGAAGGGGAGCCCGAGGCTGGGCTGGTCGCCTCGTTTGAAGAGATCCTGGAGCAGGTGAAGGAGTCAAACCAATGAAAATCTTGTCTCTGTCAGGTGAGAATCTGGCCAGTCTGACCGGCCCCTTCACCATCGACTTTACCAGGGGTGCGCTCGGCGCCGCGGGTCTGTTTGCCATCACCGGCAACACTGGCGCGGGCAAGAGCACATTGCTCGACGCCATTTGTCTGGCCCTCTACGACGAGATGCCGCGCTTTATCGCCAATCGCAAGAACGTGGCCGAAGTGGGCCGCATGGATGATGAAGAGAAGCTCAAGGCCAACGACGTGCGCGGCATCCTCAGTCGCGGCCACGCCAGCGGCTTTGCCGAGGTGCAGTTTCGTGGCTGCGATGGCCGCATCTGGCTGGCCCGCTGGGCGGTGCGCCGGGCACGCAACCGCTCGGAGGGGCGCTTTCAGGCGCAGGAGCGAACCCTGACCGATGTGGAGTCCGGGCAAGTTTTCTCCGGCAGCAAGCGGGAGCTGCAGGATCGCATCGACGAGCTGGTGGGTCTCTCCTGGGAGCAGTTCCGCCGCGCGGTGATCCTGCCGCAGGGGGAATTTGCCGCCTTTCTCAAATCGGATGCCAACGAGCGCTCCGCCCTGCTCGAACGGATGACCGGCACCGAGCTCTACTCCGCCATCTCCATCCAGACCTATGAACGGGCGCGGGAAGAGCAGCAGAAGCTGGCCACCATCGCCCAGCGCCTCGGCGACGTGGCACTGATGGATGAAGCGACCCGCGAACAGTGGGTAAGCCAGCAGATAAGCCTCTCCACCACCCTCAAGCACGAGCAGCAACAGCAGCAGCTGATGCAGGACTTGCGCGACCTCAACAGCCGCATTGCCGCCCAGCTGCAGGGCTGCGCCGAGGGGCAGGCGGCGCTCGATGCCGCCCTGCAGGCCCACGGCGCCGCGGCCCCCGAGCGCGAGGAGTTTGCCCGTGCCGAACAGACCCAGGTGGCCCGCGCCGATCACGACGAGCTGGCCCGCCTCACCCTTGAGGTACAGCAGCAGGAGAAGGTGATCGCCGAGCTGGTACCAGAGCTGGCCAAACTCGAGGAGCAGACCCAGCAGAGCGCGCTGACCGAGCAGCAACTGCTGGCGGAGAAGATCGCCGCCGAGCGGGAATGGGGTGCCCTGCAACCCGAACTCAAGCGGGCGCAGGAGCTCGATACCCGCATCCGGGAAAAAGTGCAGCAGTTGCAGAAGATCCAGCAGGAGGGGGCGCAGGAGCGAGAAGTGCAGCTCACCCTCGAGCAGGGCTGGCGCGAGCAGAGCAGACAGGTGGAGCTGCTCAAGCAGCAGCACCAGCAGTGGGGCCTTTGGCTCGAAGAGCACAAGGAGCTGGCACCGGTTGCCCGCCAGTGGCAGCCCCTGCTCACCGCCATGCAGGATTGGGCCGAGGATGCCGACAAGCTGCAGCAACTGCTCACCCTGCGCGATCACAAGCTGCGCGCCCTGCAACAGTTGCAGCGCCAGCTGGAGCAAGGCCAGCAGGAGCGCGACTACTGGCAACATGAACAAGCTCGGCTGCAACAGCAACAGAACGAGCTGCAGGAGCAGCAGTGGGAGAGCCGCCTCGCCAAGGCGCAGGAGCAGTGGCAGCAGCAAACCGAACAGCTGGGTCAGCTGCGCCAGTTGCTGGAGCTGGCCGACTATGGCCGCAACCACGGCGAACAGCATGGCCGCCTGCAGCAGGAGATTGCCCAGCTGGAGCAGGCGCTCGGCAAGCTCGCCACCCTAAGCGAAGAGCTGGCCCCCGCCCGCGAGCGGCTCGCCCTGCAGCGGGATGAGGCGCGCCACGCGCTGGAGCAGTCCCGCGCCATCGCCAGCTTCGAGCAGTATCGCCATATCCTGAGCGATGGCGAACCTTGCCCGCTGTGCGGTTCCGGGGAGCACCCCTACAGCCAGAGCCAGCCACAGGTGGCGGGGATCCTGGGTCAGCTGGCGGAGCGGGCCCGCAGTCTGGAGCTGGAGTGGGAGCGGCTCAACCATCAGTACATTCAGTGCGAGAGCGAGCGTCAGGAGCTGGCCCGCCAGCTGGCGGTGCGTCAGCAACATCTGCCGGAGCTGGAAGCCCGCGCCGAGCAGCTGACCCAGCGCTGGCAACAGCTGGGGGGCGATACCCTGCTGGGTCATCCGCTGCCGCTGCGCCAGAGCCCCATTGAGTGGAACGAGCTGATGAGCACACTGCTTGGCCGTGGCCAGGCGCTGGAGCAGGGGTTGGCCCAGAGCCAGCAGCAGCTGCGTCAGGCCCAGCTTGGTCAACAACAGCTGCAAGGGGTGCGTCAGCAACTGAGCCAACTGGCTGCCCAGCACCAGCAGTTTGACCAGCAGTGGCAGGAGGCCGATCGCCAGCGCATCGCGCTGGAAGGGGAAGTGAAGGGGATGGGCGAGCAGGAGGCGACCCTGCGCCAGCGCCTTGAGCAAGGCGCCCACCGCCTCGACGAGCAGATGGGCGGCCAACCGTGGCGCCAGTGGCTCGGCAGCCAGCAGTGGCACGAGTGGCAGCGAGCCTGCGAAGCCTGGCTGCACGGCCAGAGCGAGTGGGAGCGGCTGGCCAGCGAGATCGCCAGCCTCACCCCCGCCCTGAGCGCGCAGGAGGCACGCCTGCAGACCCAGCGCGAGCTGCTGCACAAACTCGAGCGGGACTACAAGGAGCACGAACAGCAACGGCAGGGGCTGCTCACCAGCCGCAGCGGTTGTCTCGGTGGCGAGGAGATCCCGCTGGTCGAGAGCCGCTGGCAACAGCGGCTGCAACAACTCGCCAGCGAACTGGAGCTGATGCAAAGCGGCGCCCGCGCTCTGCGGGAGCGGCAGACCGAACTCAAGACCCGCCTCACTCATGTGGAGCAGGAAAAGCAGACCAGCAGCCGCCGCAAGCGGGAGGTGCTGGGGCGCTGGGCTGCCCACGCCAGTACCCTCGGCATCGCCGAGTACGACCTGCGCCGTCTGCTCGCCATCAGCCCCGATGAGCTCAAGGCTCGCCGCACGGCCCTGCAAGGATTGGAAGATGCCCTTGGTGAGGCGCGCACCCGCCTTGCCGAGCGGCAACGGGCGCTGGCGCTGGAGGAGAACAAGCGGGATCGCTATCGGGAACATCACCCCGAGCTGGCTGCCCTGCCGGATGCAGAGTTGAGCGATCAACTGGCGGCACTCGATGCCCGCTGTCGCGCCCTTGAAGAGCAGCTGTTCGAGTGCAAGAGCAAGCTGGCACAGGCCGAAGCCGCCGCCCTCAAGGCGGGCAGCCTGCAACAGGAGCTGGCCGCCCAGCAGGCAGTGGCCGACCACTGGCAGCAGCTGTGCGATCTGATCGGGCAGGCCAACGGCGCCAAGTTCCGCACCTTCGCCCAGAGCCTCACCCTCGAGCGTCTGCTGCTGGAGGCCAACGCCCAGCTCGCCGAGCTGTCGCCGCGCTACCGGCTGGAGCGGGTACCCGGCACCGATCTGGCGCTGCAAGTGGTGGATCTCGACATGGGGGACGAGGTGCGTTCGGTGGACTCCCTCTCCGGTGGCGAGAGTTTTCTGGTGTCGCTGGCGCTGGCGCTGGCCCTCTCCAGCCTCTCGTCACGGCAGACCCAGGTCGAGTCGCTTTTTATTGACGAAGGGTTTGGCACCCTGGATCCGGACAGTCTGGATCTGGCGCTCGCCAGCCTCGACTCCCTCCAAGCCGCCGGTCGCCAGATCGGGGTCATCTCCCACGTCCAGACCCTGGTAGAGCGTATTGGCGTGCAGATCAGGGTCGAAGCCCTCGGCGGCGGCGAGAGCCGGGTAGTGATTCCCTGAGAGCCTTCGGCTCAATCACCAGTACCATCGGCTAAATCACTACACCGTACATAACAAGACCCCGCCAATTGGCGGGGTCTTGTTGAGAGGCTATCAGCCGAAGCGGTAGGCGCCCATATAGAGGCTGCCGCCATCCCAGCTTTCGTGCAGCCGGGTGGGCGCCACACCATCGGCCGACCCCAACGCAACAAAGAGCGGGCGCAGATGATCATCGTGGGGATGAGACTCCACCGCTCCGGGGGCCTGCTGGCGATAGTCGAGCAGCGCCAGCCGATCCTCGTCGGCCATCTTCTGCTCCAGCCAGTCGACAAACTGGCTGGCCCACTCCGGCACTGGCGAGCCTTCCGGTGCCAGCGCCCGCAGGTTGTGGGTGATGGCGCCGGAGGCGAGGATGCCAATCCCCTGACTGCGCAGCGCCCCCAATACCTCTCCCAGTTGCCACAACTGGGCCGGGGTGAAGCTCGCGGGAATGGAGATCTGCACCAGCGGGATCTCGCTGTTTGGGTCGATCAGGGAGAGCGGCGACCAGACCCCGTGATCCAGCTCGCGCCGCACCTGGGTGGCGGTCAGTCCGGCCAGTGCCAGCTGGTCGCTCACCCCTTGTTGCAGCCACTCGGGGCTGCTGGCAGGCCAGCGCATCCGGTAGAGGGGCTCGGGAAAACCGTAAAAGTCGTACATCAAGGCCGGTTTGGGCTCGACGTTGATCTGTAGCTCGCGGCTGAACCAGTGGGCGGAGATGACCACCAGCCCCTTGAGCTCACCCAGACGCAGGGTTCGCAAAAAGCGGGTGGCGGGTTGCTCACGCAGCACCAGATCCGGTGCGCCGTGCGAGATAAACCAGACGGGGGCGAGGGACATAAAGCAGACTCCAACAAAGTATCAGGGGCGATACCGGAGGGGATATCGCTGTTGGAATCGATTATCCCCCAGCCATTAAAGGTGAACAATCCAGCAAGATAGATAAGAACTATCAACCAATGGTTGATAATTTCACGCCTTCACGACAGGTAATCGGCAATAGATATCAAGGCTGAGGAGCATCCGGCAGCGGTCGGGCTACACGAAGCGCCATCCGGGTCTCTGCACTGTGATCCTGCCACTCTCGCCACGCCAATCCCTCGGCGGCCGCCTCCCCTTTCACTGGGAGGGAGAAAATCGCCAGCAGTCGCGCATTATCAGGCCAGTAGCGGGCTGGCAGCGTCTGAACCAGCAGCAGGGCGGCGCCCAGCAAGAGCAGAGCCCATCCGGTTTCATGGCTGTTTTTCATCCCGACCTCCTTCACCCGTGCGCCAATGAACTAACATTTTTGCGCAAGCCGGTGACAAGACGGTGACAGCGGACGGGTGGTCATTTTACAACATCTGAACCTCAACCCGGCCAAACAACCACAGATGGCAACATTTGTATCCCTTCAGCCCGAACCTGTGGCCGTATGCTCTAAAATGTGACTCACAGGAAAACGTTATCCCTGAAAAGAAAACGTTATCTGGTCAAAACGTTGTTTCTGGATCATAAAAAGATTCCAAAAACTGGTGTATATTGCTCGGCGGAAATTCCTTAACCATGAAGATTGACATGAAAAAGACCAAAATTGTCTGCACCATCGGTCCGAAGACCGAATCCAAAGAAATGCTGGCTAAAATGCTGGACGCCGGCATGAACGTCATGCGCCTGAACTTCTCCCACGGTGACTACGCCGAGCACGGCAGCCGCATCAGCAACCTGCGCGCTGTAATGGCCGAGACCGGCAAGCACGCAGCTATCCTGCTGGACACCAAGGGTCCGGAAATCCGCACCATGAAGCTGGAAGGCGGCAACGACGTCGCACTGGTCGCTGGCCAGACTTTCACCTTCACCACCGACCAGACCGTGGTTGGCAACAAAGACAAAGTGGCCGTGACCTATGCAGGTTTCGCCAACGA
>NZ_JBFODM010000061.1:0-13149 GCF_040908325.1 Aeromonas sp. R4-1 | reverse complement strand
CAGGGCGAGAGCGTGAACATATTGTTAAATTGACTTCAATTCAGCCAGCCCTGAATCCAATACCTTTTCCAGATATGGGCTGCTCATGCCCGCAAATTGCTGCTTCTTCCGCAAGCTTGCCTTACGGCTGGTTTCGGCTCGCAGCATGTTTTGCGCCATGTGTCGTGCACAGGCCAATATTTGAGGGGCATCACCTCGATATATCTGGCAGGCATCCTCATTCATCACGACATCCAGAACCCAGTGCAGGCTATTTTCAATTGCCCAGTGCCCTCGTACCGCTGAAGCAAACTGCTCTGGTGTCAGTTCAGCCGAGCTGATGTAGTAGCGATACTCCATCGAAAATTTTTCCATATTTTCAATTCGATAGGATATTGCGACACCGACAGTCTTCAGCGATTTCCACTCTGGAAATTGCTCTGATAGTGCTCCGGCTGGTAACACATGGTACTCGCGGCCATCGATGCGACCGTGCTCTTTCTCGACACTGAGCGTTTCTTCACTCAGCGGCTTCTTGGTCGACTCGGCCAGAGCTGCGCGTACTGCATTATGCAGTGTGGGCTGGTTACCTTTTACCGCCAGCAAGTAGTCGCCACCGCCCTTGACTATGGTTGAGGCTATTCCAGTCTGGCAGCCCATGGCATCGATGGATACCAGGCAGCCTTTTATATCGAGGAGTGCCAGTAATTCAGGAATGGCGGTGATTTCGTTAGATTTCTCATCTGTTTTGACTTGCCCGAGCACCAGACGATTCTCAGCGGCAAAGGCACTGACCATATGAATGGTAGACTGACGACTGTCTCGGTCGTAAGAGCTGCGTAAGGTCTTGCCGTCAATGGCAATCAGCTCACCATCGGTACGTTCTGATGTTGCTTGCATCCAGCGGACGAAGGCGTTCTGGAATTGCTCCGGTTGAATACGGGAGATGATCCTGGCTATGGTGTCGTGAACAGGTAATCCGTTATGAAACAATCCATTACGCTGAAACCATTCCAGATGTGCCTCGCCGAAAAGCTCGATATCTTCCCAACCTTGAGCTCCACCAATAGCAGCACAGACGGTGAGAAAAACCACATCGAAGAAGGGGTACGCGATTTTGGTTGTCTGACGAGGGTCTTCAAGTTCGGAGAAGAATTGGGTAAATGCCGCTTGATGGTTCATGACGAAACTCCCGTAAAAGAGAGTATAAGATCACACCCTGTTCGGTCGGTCAAATCCTCGTGCCCTGCTTAAAAAACGTTCGCGATCTTGCCCTGCCTCAGGTCCCAAGTCTAACCACCCCATCTCCACAAGTGCACTTTGAGCCCGTCGCTTTAACTCAAGCCCCGTTTTTGCGTGGCGCCAAGAGCGAAGCCATGTAAGTTCCAACATGTCATTCATAGTTGGTGTACAACCGGCCTTCTGTATTTTAGGCATTTCTTGGTATAGATTACTTTTTCTATTTCTCGACGGAATTCTGTCTGTGTTATTACCGGTAAGGAACAGTTCTAACGTTCTTGCTTTAGCGTACGAATTGACAGATTTCCTAACTCTTTTCCCATCGACGACCACATCAACCTGCCAGCTGCCACCCCTTTGTCTAATCATCTTCACAAACTCCAAATAAATACACATGAAAGGGTTGTCAATGTGAGGGATTATTGCAGTGTGTTCAACTGGCAATAATTACAAGCAATCCCAATATTGGTATTAATGTTTATTTAGGCTTGGTCTTGGAAATAGGGGGGACTCTAAACTCCCCCCGTCTCACATGTAGTTTTATTCAGGTAAAGCTATACCGCTCTGGGTTGCAATCCGCTGCACCTGGGCTTTGCGCTGGGTGATCTCAGAGAGCTTAGCTTTCAGTATCTCTTCCTCGTCGCACAGCCCCATCCATTCCTCTTGGAGCTTCACAGGGTTGGCCTTGGCGGCTTCTACCTGCTCATACTCGGTCGTGGGCTTGGAGGGCTTGGTGTAGCGAGATTGGTCTTTTCCGAAGCCGGTAGCTGCCAGGACGTCGAAACGGGCGACAGGAGCGTCTGCTTCATCTTCACTCAGGGAAAAAGTAGCGTTACCGTCCACGTCGAGGCCGTCAGGCCCGAGTAGTTCTTCGAGCTGTTCATTAACAAAGGAAGCCGTTGCACGGGTTTCAGAGCGGTCTTCAGTGGATGCCATCGGGATGGCCGAGTTGGAGACCTCGGGGGTGCCCGGTTTTGCCAAATTGGCATTTTCGGGCGCCTTTTTTGAAACCACCTCGTCTACTGTGCTGGAGCCCATCTTGAAGAGCTTGGCAATCGCACGATTGCTCATTCCTTCTTTGTGCTTCTCCAAAATTGCAGCGTCACGGCGCTCTTTGCACTGCTGGGACAAGGACGGAATTGGCTGCTCTTTTGTCCCCTTGTAGTTGCTGTATCCCCGCACGACAGCGGTCCGTGCAGCTCCGATTGCTTCAGCGATCTTGGTGGTGTCCGGCTCGAAGGCATTCTTCATGTACTTGCCGTCGCCAATCTCCATCATTTTCTTGATGATGATGTAGTAGTCGGCGTTGGTGTTGCCTTTACCGTGCTGGACATTCGCCCCCATTGCCAGCAAACGGACCTCTTCTCTGGAGGACGCAGGGACAATCACACATTGGTCAACAGGGATCTCCAGAATGTCCAGGCGGCGGTACGCTTCGATCCGGTGGAAGCCGTCTGTCAGGTAGAGGTGGCCATCTAGTTCAGCCAGACGGATTTTTGTCTTGAAGGACACACCACGTTCGATCAGGTCCATCATGTCGAGTACGTTGTCGTCGTCCATGTTGGCGCGGAACTGGGTGCCAGCGGAACGGATGATGGAGGTGATTTCGATGGTGGAAACAGTCATTTGGTCATTCTCCTATTGTCATTCGAGCCACTTGTGGGTCTCTTCGGGCAAAAGAAACCCAAACCCACGGGCGGTAGGTCTGGGCGAGGATCTTCAGGATTACTCAGATTGGGTCGAGATTATAACGACACCTATGCGGGGGGAAAATCAGGGGGCTCACAGACATGCTTATCAAGGTTCGCTGTATTCCCTGAGCACAGGGGTATAGATAACTCCTTCTCCTGCCCTTACTTGATGGACAATGTTGATAGGTGATGAAGGGGAGGGTGGAGGGAAACGTTGGTGGTGTCCAGATTCCCCAGTCTGGCGTTTTCGTACAGTCCCAAGATCCATCGCCGGGTACTCCATTTTTGCCCCAAGGGCATTTCTGAAGTAGTCCCGCAGTCCGTCGCAGGGTGTTGCATGTTCCTGGTTCAAGGTTTTGCACAAGGCCACTCACTGAGCCTCATTGGGAGCTCGACATGTTCAGCCAATGAATACTGTTGATAGGTCTTCCTTGCTGGTCATCTGTCCTGAAGTCATAACTCGGTGGTCCTATGGATGATCAGGGGGAAGCGACAACAGGACAGCACTTGGGCCGTCCTCGGGTAGTCTTAAAGATACCTGTAGTAAGTAGTGTATAGAGAGATAGTATCCAGGGTATCTAATAGAAGTCTTTAGTATTGGTCTTTTCGTATCCCCCCTATGGTCAGGGAAAAGTGACTAGCTCCAATTGCCCCTGCTCTGGAGGTCTCTGGAAGGTGTCTTAGTAGTGTCTTCGGGATAATCGTCGGGAGTGCAGACCTCGGGATGTACCCACAGACAACAAACAGGGGCACTCAGACGAACAAGCCCAGAGTCAGCCCCATAGCCCCCTTATGCCCCCTCCAGATAACCGCTTAGACGCTCTCTCTGCTCACCTTACGTCTTCCCCCATACAAAACCCCACACGCTCACCCCTGCACGATCTCACGGATCCACAGAGAAAGCCTGAAGACAGCAGGGACAAGGATTGAAGGGCGAAGGGAGGTAATGAGAAGGGACCAGGGGGACAGGCGCAGGGCCATCGTCGAGTCCTCCCAAACGACAAACCCCCAAGGTGTCGCGGTGAACAGCTTCGGGGGGCGATTGGAAGATTCGATCAAAGTGGGTTACTCGATCAGTTCTTTCTATTGGTCAGGGTAAATTAGCTTTCTCTAATGTGCTTTGGGACAGTCCAGGTGATCTGTTCTTTCGATGGTCCCAGGCTCAACCGATAGACACATTCGATCAACTCAACTCCCCATCCTCTCGCATCCTTGTTGATAGACGATGGACAGTCGCTCGGCTGACTCCATGAAGCGTAGCGATCTCCCGCAGGGACTTACCGCCTTCCAGCAGGGTCGCCTTGATTGCATCCTCGTCGATACTCTTGGGCCTGCCTGTGTACTTCCCCGCAGCCTTAGCTTTGGCGATCCCTTCCATCTGACGCTCCTTGCGTAGAGCCGTCTCGAACTCAGCAAAGGCGCCCAGCATGGTGAACATCAGCTTCCCTTGGGCTGTCGTCGTCTCTAGGTTCTGGTCCAGTACACGCAGGGTCACGCCCTTGGCTTCCAGTTGCTCAGTAATGTCCAGCAGATCAGCGAGAGAACGGCCCAGACGGTCCAGCTTGGTGATCACCACATCATCCCCCTCTCGGACATACCGCAGGAGTTCTGCTAGTTGCTCACGACCATCTGTGCTGGTCCCTGATACCTTCTCTTGGTACACACGCTCACAACCGGCTTTTGTCAGCTTATCCAGTTGAACATCCAGCGATTGACCGACAGATGACACTCGCGCATAACCGATAACCTGTCCCATTACTCTCTCCTACTCAATCCACCAATGCCCAAGCTGTCATAGGGACTTTCCCCGCATCAAAATGCCTTCCAGCCGCTATCTCTGCTTGCCGGTGGTCAATCGCTGCGATGACCTTCAGCTCCTCTTGGAGGCCCGTAGCAGCAGCCTTATCAAGCATCCTTGGGGCAACTCTATCCAGTGACTTCCTGTCCTTAAATCGGCGAAGCCTGATAACCAAGTCATTCATGCGGAAAGCTCCTTCATCTTCTTCCTATTGCTTCAACGGGAGTCCTTGTCGGTGTCACGCTGTCACATTAAGGTCTTAATCTGATGGGACTTAGATTATGAAACAGAAATGAGACAGTCAATAGCCCCGTGTGAAAGAAGTTCATTAGGGTATACCTCAATGGGACGAAGAGGCAGTCTGAGAGACACTGCAGGAGGCAATAGGAAGATGCAGGTGCTCGCCTGTGTGTTAGCAATAGGATGGCTTGGGGCAGGGACAAGGAGAGGGACAGGCAGGCGCTCGGACGGTGAGAGAAAGAGGACGGGAGGGCTGTCTAATGGCTGGTTCTTGTGGGGTGGACGGGGGGAAATCGCGGGCGCTTAATCACTGAAGAGGACATTCAGATTTTTCCAGAATTTACCGAAGGGTCCCTATTGGGTAAGATGTGATCTTGTCCAAATTTGACTGAGAACCCACATGGATCAAGCCACGAATACCTTAATAGCCCTTGGTGGGGGACTACTAATTGCTCTGCTAGGGTGGGCATTTTCATCTTCTAAAGTTGAAATGCAAGTGGTTGACGCCGATGATGCTTGGTCTCAGTTTGATGGGGTTACTTCTTTCCAGCTCACCTTCTATCGACAATCAGGGAATACCCATCGTGTCGTGCAAATTCATGGCACCCGAGAGGACGTAGAGGCAGAAATCAGGAAGGTGTTCAACCGCGCAGGAATAAGAGACCAGTACATGGTGGGAACACGAGGGGATGCAATTGATTACTGCCGTGCATACCATAACCACCGTGGGTCAAACGAAGGTAAAAAGGTCGGTGGTTGCTTGGTATCAGCAGTGTAATAACAAGGACAGAAGATGAAGCGTGATTGGGATACCGTAAGGGATGTACTTACAAAATTAGAAGGATTGCCAAACACAGACCACTACTTGTCACTTGGGAATTTTGAGCTTACCGATGCGAATGCCGCGTATGCAATCTCCTACCACATGGAGTTGCTGATTGAAGCGGGGCTAGTTGAAGGGAAAATGAGCCGAGTTCTTGGTGGTGGTCCCATAAACTTCACCGCGACGCGTCTTACATGGACAGGTCATGAATTCCTAGACGCAATCCGCAGCGATACCGTGTGGAACAAGACTAAAGAGACCTTTACAACCAAGGGGCTCGACATGACTTTTGAGACCATCAAAGCCGTTGCTGCTGCTGCAATGACCTCCATGCTTGGACTCTCTGCCTAACACTTATCTAACATTACTCCTACTTGAAATCTTAGCCTCTGTGGACCTGAAGTTTTTACGTAAGAACGCGTTATGATCTATGAGAATGATTTGCTTCAAACCTTGGTCCATTCTTCCTGCCCAGCACACTGTTGGAGGCCATAGGAAGATGTCGGGAATCGTCTATGATGGGCTGGGAGCAGGAGAGGGGCGACATGCGTTCAGACTGCGAGAGAAATAGGACAGCAGGCTGTCTAGTGCCTGATTATTGGGGGGGCACGGGGGAAATCATGGGTGTCTAATCACTGAAGAAACCGTTCAGATTTTTTGAGAATTTACCAAGGGGCAGACTCAATGCTGCTACCCCCTGTTCTCTTGCTCTCCCGCCTTCTTAGAGACTCTGGATAAATTGCATGGTCTCGAATGTATTATTGCCAGTACACAAATCTGTCACTAGCTCAGAAGGCACTTCTTTGACGCTCGCATTGTACGCATTATTTTGCTCAGCAAGCAGAAGACCAAGGTTCGAGACAAAGTAAACCGAAGTCCCCACATACGCACCAAGACGATTCTTCGCGTTAACTTCGACACAGTACCCCAACTCAGTCTTTACGATGTCGCCAAATTTCGCAGAGCCAGGATCAACAAGCGTCTTTTCAACTGCCTGCATAACATCACGGTTTTTCCCAAATAGCTTGGAAAAACTGAATGAGTCTTGGGTTGTGTAAATCGCCAGCGCGATCATAAATCCTGCGCCAAGTATTGAGTAACTAATCGCTTTAGTGCTCATGCTTGCTCCGTTTTGACTGTATTCTCAGCAATTTAACTCTCTTTATCTGGCTGGTCAAAGCTAAGCGAGAGAGTCGCTGGGGTACCATTGAAACCTCGGACCAGTCCTCCAGCCCTGCACACGGCCCGACCGCTTGCTCACCTTCCGGTACTCACCGCCCAGCAGTATTTCCCAAACGCTCCCATTCTCTCCCAGCACAGGGAATTCCTGGCCCTCGGTTATCCCCAGTCCAGCCTCCACGCATACCAGCTTTTTCTGTCCGTTCATCGTTGTGCCCTCAGCATGTCCTTGAGCTTCTGTAGGGCGTTCCTGTTGTGCTCTTGGCTGGCCTTCTTGCAGGCATCCCATTCCTCCGGTGTCTTGATGACTCGCTTGTGGTCGAACATGGCGAACTTACTAACAGACGAAGAAACGGGTGCGTGATCCTTGTTACTTTGTTTCTGTTTAGAAGAAGTCAAAGACTTAGCCGGACGCTTGGTGCTGGGGGTACGGAAAAGGGCTAGGAGTGCCGACCCGATTCGGTACACAGAGGCCAGATTCCAGTTGGCTATCTGGTCGTGCTTCCGGAACTCGGTCTTGAAGAAGCCGATGGCTTCCAGACGACGCAGAGAGTTACGGACAGTGCGGGTGGTGCAACCGATACCCTTAGCGATGGTCCGCAGGTAGAGACTCGCAGCCCAGCCTTGGGCCTTGTTAAGGTGCCGTGCGATGAAGAGGGCGACTTCCTTGGTGTAGTGGGTCCCGAAGGTGGACACTGGCTGCTTGGCAAGGGTGGTAACAAGCTGGTCGCTGTGAGATAATGTGTAGCTGTTCACGGGAACTCCCATTCTAACATTCGTTCCCACATCTATTTGTAAGTCATTGATTTACCTTAAAATTTAAAGAGCCCCCATGAAGTTCATTATCAAGCTGTTCCCGGAAATCACCATCAAGAGCAAGTCGGTTCGCCAGCGCTTTATCAAGATCCTGCAGGGCAATATCCGCAATGTCCTGCGCCGCTTCGACGACGATGCCCGCGTACGGATGGATTGGGACAAGCTGATTGTGAGCTCCCGCAATGACCAGTTCCGCGAGCAGGCAATTGAAGCCCTGGCCTGCATTCCCGGCATTCAGGCCTTCCTCGAGGTACAAGCCAGCAAGTTTACCGATCTGCACGACATCTTCGAGCAGGTGAAAGCCGTGTGGGGCGACCAGCTCAAGGGCAAAACCTTCTGCGTGCGCGCCAAGCGCCACGGCAAGCATGAGTTCTCCTCCCTCGAGGTTGAGCGCTATGTGGGGGGCGGTCTGAACCAGCACTGCGAAAGCAATGGTGTGCGCCTCAAGAACCCGGATGTGAAGATCAACCTCGAGATCGACGGCGAGGAGCTCTTTATCGTCAGTGCTATTCATCAGGGTCTGAGCGGTATGCCCATCGCGACCCAGGAAGATGTGCTGAGTCTGCTCTCCGGCGGTTTTGACTCCGGCGTGGCGTCGTTCCAGTTCATCAAGCGCGGCTGCCGGGTACACTACTGCTTCTTTAATCTGGGCGGTGCTGCCCACGAAATCGGCGTCAAGCAGGTGGCCTATCATCTGTGGAACCGTTTCGGCTCCTCCCACCGGGTACGCTTCACCGCTGTGGACTTCGAGCCGGTGGTTGCCGAGATCCTCGAGAAGATCGACAATGGTCAGATGGGCGTGGTGCTCAAGCGGATGATGATGCGTGCTGCCGCCAAGGTGGCCGATGAGTTCCAGATCCCGGCACTGGTGACCGGTGAGTGTGTGGGTCAGGTCTCCAGCCAGACTCTCACCAACCTGAACGTGATCGACCGGGTGACCGACAAGGTGATCCTGCGCCCGCTCATTACTTGGGACAAGCCGGATATCATCAACGAAGCCCGCCGTATCGGCACCCTGGAATTTGCCGAGACCATGCCGGAGTATTGCGGTGTCATCTCCAAGAAGCCGACCGTGAAGGCCGAGCTCTCCCGCATTGAAGAGGAAGAGGGCAACTTCGACTTCGCCATTCTGGACAAGGTGGTCTCTGAGGCCCGTTACCTCGATATCCGTCGTATCGGTGAAGAGACTGCCGCTGAAGTACAAGAGGTGGAAACGACTCAGGTGCTGGGCGCTGACGAGGTGATCCTGGATATCCGCTCTGCCGACGAACACGACGAGAAGCCGCTGGTGGTGGAAGATCGTGAAGTGCTGCATATCCCCTTCTTCAAGCTGGCCACCGCCTTTGGCGATCTGCCCAAAGAGAAGACCTACCTGCTCTACTGTGATCGCGGCGTGATGAGCAAGCTACAGGCGCTCTATCTGAAAGAGAAGGGCTTTGACAACGTCAAGGTGTACCGCCCGTAAGCGTGTTTTTCACCTTCAATAAAAAATCCGGCCAATGTGCCGGATTTTTTATTTCACAGAGTGAGCAATGACTATCAGGGACAGGGAACCGGAGTGAAGGAGTCTTGCCCCTGACAACGCCAGCCCATTTCTGCCTCCCGCATCTGCCACAGGTTGTTGCTGCGATAGAGGGTCAGGATGTAGATCATGTCGCTCTTGCTGCCGTCGAGGGCGACCGAGAGCACCAAGTCATTGTCCAGTTGCTGGGCATGGATGCGGCTGGGCGTGTCACCATGACCGACGAATCGCAGAGCTACCTCACGGTAGTCATTAACCCAGTTTTGCTGTTGATGGCTTGCCTGGCGTATCTGCTGGTTGAACTGCTGCACCGGCGCCGAGGCCAGTCGTCCAAATACCACTTGTGCTTCGGCGTGGGCTGCCGTCACGTTCGCCAGGAGAAGGGTGGTAAGCATACCGATTTTGCGCATGAGAAGTTCCGGCTAACAACGACTGCTTCTATGACAACAGAAAAGCCTATTTGGTTCAACGCGTGGCCCACAGCGACATGATGACGCTGTGGGCCTGCTCTCAATTGCGTTGCAGGGAGAAGGTCGGTAGCGAAAGATGCCAGTAGATAGCCGCGACCCGTAGGCCAAACACGGCCGTCATGCAGATGAGCATGGCCGTTACCCTGTCCATGTTGGCCTCAAGCGCCAGGGTATAGAGAATGCCGCCAAGGATACAGGCGGTGGCATAGATCTCTTTTTGCAGCACCATGGGAACCTCCCGCGCCAGTACATCGCGGATCATGCCACCGGCAACCCCGGTCATGGTGCCCATGATCACGGCAATCAGCCCTGGGGTGCCGAAATTGAGGGCCTTCTGGGCACCGATAACGGTAAAGAGGGCTAGCCCGAAGGCATCCGCCACCGGCAGCACATACCAGGGCATCCTGCGGGGCAGCTTGACCATCCACATACCGATCAGCGCCGTCGCAATGACGACCCAGATATAGAGCGGGTCGCGCACCCAGAACACGGGGGTGGCTCCCAGGATCATGTCACGGATAGTGCCGCCGCCGATGGCAGTGACCGCCGCCAAAACCATGACGCCAAACCCGTCCATTCTGAGTCGTCCAGCCACCAATACCCCTGAAAACGCGAATACCGCAGTACCAAACATGTCGCTGATGTAAACAATCTGCTCAACCAGTGTCTGCATGGAGAACAACTCACGCCAAATTGTTGATGGGGCCGCGATTTTAGGGGTTGGTGAGCCCAATCGCCAACAGTGCTCGACAAAATTGAGAGTCGGGGCGGATTTTTTATCGCAGCACGAACCGTTAGTGTCTCGTTTGTCCCCTGCCATTGGCGAGCTTCAGAAGGTTGAGGCCATCACAGGTTTAGGCCCGATTTTTTCCTTAAGTATCCCCCCGACCCGCCGATATATAAGGTAAGCGGCGTTAATGCGATGAAGCGTTGAAAAAAATGCTAAAGACATCCAAAAACGAGCCGTTAAATAAGACGCATCGGGCACAAACTAAAAAGAAAGCCTGAGCTAATAAAGAGCAAATTTAATCGCTTAGGAGAAATATCATGAGTATGTATGTAAATACCAACGTATCGAGCATCAACTCGCAGCGTAACCTCTATAACACCAACAAGGCTTTGGATACTGCGTATCAACGACTCTCCTCCGGCTTGCGAATTAATACAGCTAAGGACGATGCGGCTGGTCTGCAGATCTCCAACCGCTTGACCTCCCAGATCAACGGTTTGAACCAGGGTAACCGTAACGCCAATGACGGCATCTCGCTGGCCCAGACTGCTGAAGGGGCGATGGAAGAGATCACTGGCATGTTCCAGCGGATGCGGGTGCTGGCTGAGCAATCGGCAAACGGTTCAAACACCGCTGCTGACCGCACTGCCATCCAGCAGGAAGTGCGACAGCTGGCCACCGAAATCAACCGGATTGCCAAAGATACCACCTTTGGTGGCACCAAGTTACTCGATGGTGCCTATAAAGGTATCTTCCAGGTGGGGGCCGATGCCAAGCAAACCATCAGCTTTACACTCTCTCAGGCTGGCGGCTTTAGTATCTCGGGATTGGGTGCTGCTGCAAGTGTCGCCACGGTTTTTGGCACGGCTGCCACATTGTCAGTGTCGACCCAGGATAACGCGCAAAGTGTGTTGGGGGCGGTGGACAAGATGATTGCCCGGGTGGATAGCAAACGTGCCGAGCTGGGTGCCATTCAAAACAGGATGGAGTCAACCATTCGCAACCAAGCCAACATAGCTGAAAACGTCAGCGCTGCCCGCTCCCGCATCAGAGATGCTGATTTTGCACAAGAGACGGCCGCATTGACCCAATACAACATTCTGCAACAGGCAGCATCAACTGTGCTGGGGCAGGCAAACCAGCGTCCCAATGGCGCACTTCAGTTGTTAAGAGGTTAATAAAAATGAAAGGCGGTTGTTCAGGCCGCCTTTCGGTAGGACGCATCAGAGGGTGTTCGGGAAATCATGTCTCTGATAAGTCACAACACTGTAGTAAACTATTATGCTCAGCGAGCGCGGTTTGCAACTGCACAACCTGACTCGCCACATTCTCCTGAGCTAAAGCTCGTTGGCCGACCTTGAGTCGGCCTTTTTTATAGCACTGCTCATGCTTTTGTTGTCATAAAACACAAAGCATGAAACATGCCAGTTTGAAGTTTTAGCTATGTTGGCGGCGGCTGGTGCGGATCTATCCGACGGTCTGACCATCAGTCAGGCAGATGCTGGTCTTGATAAGTCAATATATTGACGTCGAACGCGGGGTACCGAGGCGTGCGGTGACCCTGCTATCTCCTCTTCCCGCTTCTTTATCCTTATATCCCCCCATGTTGACTGGAACCCACAGGTCGGGGCGGCAATGTTTTGCCGCCAGCGGCAAAAAATCCTCAAGCTTGTTGCAACGCGGCCGTTAACCAGAGTAAGCAAAAGAAGGTGTTCGGGACTCCTGAATTTTGCGGTGTGGCGGTGGTTGTCTGTTCAAACAACTGCCGCTGGTCGAGAGTCGAAGGGTTTGTTCACCCCTTCACTCCCGGATTGCAACAGGGCTGATGTTAGCGAGGCCTGCAGTCTGTATCGAATGGGAGAAATATCATGTCGATGTTTATTAATACCAATGTGTCCTCGCTGAACTCTCAGCGGAACCTGATGAATACAAATAAGGCGCTGGATACCGCCTACCAACGCCTCTCCTCTGGCTTGCGGATCAACAGTGCCAAAGATGATGCGGCCGGTCTGCAGATCTCCAACCGTTTGACCTCCCAGATCAACGGTTTGAACCAGGGTAACCGTAACGCCAATGACGGTATCTCTCTGGCACAAACCGCTGAAGGGGCGATGGAAGAGATCACCGGTATGTTCCAGCGGATGCGGGTGCTGGCCGAGCAGTCAGCCAACGGCTCCAACACAAATGCTGACCGTTCTGCGCTGCAACAAGAAGTCAAACAGTTGGCAACTGAAATTAACCGGATTGCCAAAGATACTACTTTTGGTGGGACCAAGTTGCTGGACGGCACCTATAAAGGGGTTTTCCAGGTAGGGGCGGATGCCAAACAAACCATCAGTTTTTCACTGACTCAAGCCAATGGTTTTAGTATTTCAGGCATAAATGCCGCCGCTTCAGCCGCTGGAGGATTCGCTTCAATTGCGACGTTGTCTATCTCAACCCAGGATAACGCACAGAGTGTGCTCGGTGCAGTGGACAAGATGATAGCCGGGGTAGACCGGAAACGGGCTGAGCTGGGTGCAATCCAGAATCGGATGGAGTCGACCATTCGCAACCAGGCAAATATCGCCGAAAACCTCTCATCTGCCCGGTCTCGGGTACGTGATGCGGACTTTGCAGTAGAGACGGCGACGCTGACCCAGTACAACATTTTGCAGCAGGC
>NZ_JBFODM010000060.1:72476-226103 GCF_040908325.1 Aeromonas sp. R4-1 | reverse complement strand
CTGATCCCATGCCGAACTCAGAAGTGAAACGCGGTAGCGCCGATGGTAGTGTGGCATTCGCCATGCGAGAGTAGGACACTGCCAGGCACCCAATTAAACGGTGATGTGAAAACACATAGCCGGCTGCGAGGATGACAACTCACTGACGCGGCAAACAATTTAGCGCAAGCTAACCGAATGCGGAGCGGTAGTTCAGTCGGTTAGAATACCGGCCTGTCACGCCGGGGGTCGCGGGTTCGAGTCCCGTCCGCTCCGCCACTAATTTGAAGGCCTTCCCGATTGGGAAGGCCTTTTTGCTATGGGCTGTTTTTGCCAATTGACCCCGATGGTTGCACACCGGAACCAACACAAAGCCCGGCTTCATGACCGGGTTTTGGTATTTTTAGCCTGCTGGTGAGCTGCCGACATCCCACCACGATGCCAATACCTTCCCCTATTGGCGTTCTTGCTACTGTTTCCACCTCTGTATCGCAGCACATCCCATCTTGCGACGGTACGTCATCGCTTCCACTTGTTTGTATAATCCCCTTTTTTACTTATGGATTTATTCCATTAAAACAGTCTCTTATCAAGAATTCGCGATTCTGTGGCAGGAATACCACACGAATCAAATGATAATGATTACTGTTTGAATGATCCCGTCGGGGTCGTTACAATGCGGGCTGATTAATAAAGTGCTTTTCAAATGAGCCTTTTCTAATGCTGCGCCTGGCCGGATGCCAGGGCGTTGTAATGAGTGAAGTAAGGGAATACGTCACCTTCCTACCAAAAATGTTCAGGCTAAAACATGATAACAGTGAAACCGAACAAGTTTGCCTTGATGATCTGCTCCCTTCTTGCGAGCCAGGCCTATGCTGCCGAACAAGAGGTGATGGTCGTCACCGCTTCCGGCTTCCAGCAGAAGATTGAAGACTCTGCCGCCTCTATCTCCGTGATTACCCGTGAGCAGCTGGAGAAGCGTGCCTATCGCGATGTGACTGACGCCCTGAAGGATGTTCCCGGTGTTGTGGTGACTGGCGGTGGCAGCAGCAGTGATATCAGCATTCGCGGTATGGGATCGAAATACACCCTGATGCTGGTTGATGGCAAAAAGGTGGATAGTCGTGGTACTCGCCCCAATAGCGATGAAGCTGGTATCGAGCAAGGCTGGCTGCCGCCACTGCAGGCGATCGAGCGCATTGAGGTCGTCCGTGGTCCCATGTCATCCCGTTATGGTTCTGATGCCATGGGTGGCGTGATTAACGTGATTACCCGCAAGACCACCGGTCTGGCCTGGCAGGGCTCGGTTCACGCTGATTCCACCTTCCAGGAGAACAAGCATGCTGGCAACAGCTTCCAGACCAATGCCTATACCGCAGGTTCACTGATCGATGGCGTGTTGGGATTGCGTGTCAACGGTCAGCTTGCCCATCGTGGTGAAGACAAATTTATCCAGGGTTTTGCCGAGCAGGAGACTCGCAGTGGCACGGCGGTGCTCAGTTTCAAGCCTGATGAACAGAATCGCTTCGATCTGGAAGCCAGTCGTAGTCTGCAGGACCGGGATCGCACAGCCGGCAATTCGCTGGCTGCCAAGGCGAAAGATAGCCTTTATCGCTACGAGCGTACCAACTATGCGCTGACCCATGATGGTCAGTATGATTTCGGCTCCTCCAGCAGCTATCTTCAGCAGGAGACCAACACCAACCCCGTTCGCAAGATAGAGCTTACCAACACCATCGCCGATACCCACACCCAGTTTATTCTGGGGGATCACTACCTGAGCGTCGGTGGTCAGTATCGTTATGAGGAGTTGCACGATCAGCGCAATGCCCTGACAGTGGCCAACCCTGCCGAGCAGCTGACCCGCTGGAGCTGGGCAATGTTTGTCGAGGATGAGTGGTCACTCACCGACAGCTTTGCCCTGACCGGCGGCGCCCGCATGGATCGGGACCAGAACTACGGCTCTCACTGGAGCCCACGACTCTATGGCGTCTGGCATCTGGATGATAGCTGGACCCTGAAAGGGGGCGTATCGACCGGCTACCGCTCCCCGGACTTGCGGATGTCGGCGGCCAACTGGGGCCAGGCCACCGGCGGTAGCAGCCAGGATGGCATGCTGGTCGGCAACCCGGCTCTCAAACCCGAGACCAGCGTGAGTGAAGAGATTGGCCTGCTATGGAACGGTCATCAGGGTTTCAACGCCGGGGTGACCCTGTTCAACACCGACTTCAAGAACAAGATCTCCGAAGTGCGTCGCTGCACCAGCAAGAGTGATCCCGCCTGTACCCTCAATGGTCACAGTTATGACTTCATCAGTGATCGGGTCAACGTCGACAAGGCGAACATGCGCGGTGTCGAGGGGATGATGGATTGGGCCATCAATGAGGATTGGTCGGTCAGCTCCAGCTACACCTTTACCCAGTCCGAGCAGAAGAGTGGTCCACTGGCGGGTCACGCCCTCAACCAGATGCCCCGTCACATGTTCAACGGCAGTGTTGACTGGCAAACCACCGAGGATCTCAGCCTCTGGTCACGGGTAAACTTCCGTGGCGAGACCTCCGAGTACCTGAGCCGGGTCAAGATGGCGGAGGGGACTCCTTCCTACACCTTCTTTGACATGGGCCTGGTCTACAAGGCCAACAAGCATCTGGATCTTACCGCCGGGGTCTACAACATGTTCGACAAGACGGTGGATTACAGCAGCTATGGCACTGTACTGGATGGTCGCCACTACAACCTGGGCGTGACCTACAACTTCTGATAGGGAACCTGTCATGCGGCCGCCATCTTCCGATGGTGGCCGTTTTTATTGCGCGTCCGTTAGGGGGCTATACCTGATAGGAGGCGGCTTGCCAGGTATTGCGCCCCCGTCCCTTGGCCTGATACATGAGGGCATCAGCCTGCCGTAGTAGTTGGTCGGCATCAGCCTCTCTCTCTGCGGCTACCCAGACTGCCCCGGTGCTGATGGAGAGGGTCACCTCGCCGCTGCTGGTGTGCAGGGTTTGCCGGTTGCTCTCCAGGCAGATACGCTCGGCCCATTGTTCTGTCTCTGCCAGTGTGGCCAGCGGCAGCAGCAGGCAAAACTCCTCGCCGCCGATGCGGGCCAGCAGAGCCTCTTCGGGCAACAGGTTGGTCACAGTCGTGGCCAGCTTTTCCAGCAACAGATCCCCGATGCCATGACCAAAGCGGTCATTGGTCTCCTTGAAGTGATCCACATCGAACAGCAACAGGGCACAGGGCTCCCCGCTTGCCAGCCGCTGCTCCATGGCAGGCATGAATGCCCGTCGGTTGAGCAGGCCGGTCAGGGGATCGGTACTGGCCTGCTTCTCCAGTCTGGCGTTGGCGCGGCTTAACTCGGTGGTACGGCTGGCAACGGCGCGGCGCAATTGCACTATGTAGGCCACCATGATCAATGCACCGACCAGCAGTAGCCAGGGACCGAGATGGATGGGGTAGACGGTTTCGACATGCATCCATTTGCGGATGATCCGCTCCCGATCGCTCTCTTTGAGCTTGGCGAACCCCTCTTCCAGCCGGTTTAACAGGGCAAGGTCGCCCTTTTTCACTGCAAAGCGGATCTGGTCGGTATAGAGGTGGCGAACCGGAATAAAGCGGGTGGGATCGTCGGAGGTATAGATGTAGAAGTTGGCGACCTGCAGATCGGCGATAAAGGCTTTTATGTCACCCCGAAAGGCCGCCGCCAGCAGGGTGTCATTGTCATCGAAGGTCTGCAGTCTGGTGCCGGGGAAGTATCGTGTGGCGTAATACTCCTCGTAGCCACCGGCTACCACACCGACCGTTTCATGGAGCAGGTAGTAATGTACATCGGTGCCGCGCAGTTCGCTCGAGAAGAAGAGTTGGGAGTCGAGCTGGGCGAGAGGCCCGCCATAGTCGAACAGTTTGTCCCGCTCCGGTGACCAGAGCAGTCCGGCGTGAACGTCCGCTTTCCCCTCATGGAGCAGGTCGAGGGAGCCTTGCCAGTCGACCAGCCTGAACTCGATCTTCTGGCCGGTCACCCGGGCATATTCACGCCACAAATCGATCAGCAGGCCATCCGGCTGGCCCGACTCATTGATATAGGAGAAGGGCTGCCAGGCTTTGGAGTTGGTAATGATGATCGGCTCTTCCGGGGCTTTGGCCCAGGCAGGCAGGGCAAGGGCGAGTAGCAGGAGCCCCCATCCGATACTGACTATGACTCCTGTCCTGGAAGAGGCCATCCTTGCTCCAATCCGTTGCCGTATACCGTCCCGTGGTCACCGATTATCACCACCTTTCTCATCGAAGAACAAGCGCTCAAATGATGAAGTTTGCATGATGCAAACGGCGCCATGACAAGGCTGGCGGATAGAGTGACTACTTACAGCGGCAGGCTGATCCGCGCCTCCAGTCCCCCTTGTGGCCGATTGAGCAGGGTCAGTTCGCCACCGTGTTGATGCACCAGGGTACGGGCAATGGAGAGCCCCAACCCCACACTGCCCGACTCGGTATTGCGCGCTTCATCGAGCCGCACGAACGGTTTGAACACATCCTCGAGCCGCGCCGGATCGATCCCCGGCCCGTTATCGCAGACCCGGATCAACAGCTCCTCCTTGCGCCGCTCCAGCGACACTTCGGCGCTGCCGGCATATTTGATAGCGTTTCCGATCAGGTTCTGCAGCACTCGGCGCAGGGTGTTGGCCCGGCAGGCGTAGACCTCTTTGCCTTCCGCCAGACAGGTGACCGGCTGGCCGGTATCGGCATAGTCATCGCACAGGCTGACCAGCAGGCTGACCAGATCCAGCTCGCGGGTAGCCTCCTGCTGCCCCTCCTCGCGAGCAAAGCTGAGGGTGGCTGCCAGCATCTGCTCCATCTGTTGCAGGGTCTGCTGGATGCGCTCCTTGTCCTCGCTATCGGCCAGAAATTCGGTACGCAGCCGCAGGCTGGTGATGGGGGTGCGCAGATCGTGGGAGATGGCCGCCAGCATCCGGGTTCTGTCCTGCACGAAGCGGTCGAGCCGGGTGTGCATCCGGTTGAAGGCCTGAATCGATTCGCGGATCTCGGTCGGCCCCTCCTCTTTCAAGGGCTCGATATCCTCGCCCCGTCCGAGCCGATCTGCGTTGCCTGCCAGCTGCTTGAGCGGGCGAGTGGCACGGCGAAACAGCAGCACCATCAGCCCGATCACCAGACTGGCAACCAGCATAAGATTGAGGGTGGTTTGCCACGACCAGCTGCCGGCCTCCTTGTCGACCAGCGAGCTGAACTGCAGCCAGCCCCCCTGGGGCAGTTCGATGGAGCCATAGAGCCGCATGTCGCGTGATGGGGGCGGTGGCCCCTTGCGATCCCGCATCATGCGGGCGTGATGCTCCCAGGCTTTGCTGCGCTGGGCATCCTCTTTCAGTTCAGCGCTGATCTCTATGGTGAGACCCTGCGGGTAGCCGAGCCGAGAGCGCACCAGCTGCTCGAAGCGGGGGCTGCGATTATCCGGTTGCAGCGGTTCGTCTGAGAGGCGCAGCAGCAGGGTTTCGCTGCGGCTCGCCTTGAGGATCTCGTCATAGAGAGATGGGGGTGATAGAGAGAGCAGCCTGACCACAGAGATGATCCGCTGCATGGCGTTGCGGCTGTTGACGAAGCCGAGCGCCTCCTCCCGATCCGAGCGGTAGATCTGGATACTGAGCAGCTGGATCAGGATCAGCCCTGCCAGCGCCACCAGAATGATCTGGCCTGTCAGCCCCTTGGGCCATATTTTTGCCCACAGTCGTTTCAAAAAGGTCACCGCTTATGCCTGCGTCACGTCGGCGGAGAACATATAGCCGCCACCCCAGATGGTCTTGATCAGCTCCGGATTCTTGGGATCCCGCTCCAGCTTGCGGCGCAGGCGGCTCACCAGGGTATCGATGGCGCGATCGAAGGCTACCGCCTCGCGGCCACGGGCCAGATCCAGCAGTTGATCCCGGCTCAGCACCCGTTGCGGGCGTTCGAGAAACACCTTGAGCAGATCGAACTCGGCGGTGGAGAGGCTCAGGCCCACCCCATCCTCATCGACCAGCTCCCGGCGATTGACGTCGAGCAGCCAGCGATCGAAGCGCAGATCCCGGGTCAGGGTCTCGGTGGCGGGTTGGGTGTCGGCCTGGGTGCGGCGCATCACCGCCTTGATGCGCGCCAGCAGCTCGCGCGGGTTGAAGGGCTTGGCCAGATAGTCGTCGGCCCCCATCTCCAATCCGATGATGCGGTCGGTTTCTTCCCCCATGGCAGTGAGCATGATGATGGGCAGGTTCGATTTGACCCGCAGCTCGCGGCAGAGGGTCAGACCATCTTCACCCGGCATCATCAGATCCAGCACCAGCAGGTCGAACTCCCGCTCCTCCAGCAGTCGCTTCATCTCTTTGCCATCCCGGGCGCAGCTGACCCGCAGGCCGTGCTGTTCGAGAAAGCGCTTCAACAGATCGCGGATCTCGCTGTGGTCGTCGACCACCAGAATGTGGGTGTTGCCCTGGTTCATGAATACCTCCCCTGCTTGGCGTTGGCACGAGTATACGAAAATCCGCCCGGCGGTTTGTGTCAAAGTGTGCCAGATCCGCACGATGCCACACTCTGCTACAAAAAAGGGCGATGCTGGCAAAGTTCAGACACCGATAGGGTGTTTACTTGAGGGCAAGGCAAGAGCGCCGAACCAGAATCATCCCTACAGGAGATAGACCATGAAAAAGCTGACCAAAACCCTGCTGACCGCCACCCTGATCCTTGGCCTGCCGCTGGGTGCCTATGCAGCCAGTGAAGCAGCCCCCACCGGCCAGTCCGGTGCCATGGTGGATTGCCCGATGGACGGCGGCGGCATGATGGGTGGCAAACACCACGGTGGTCGCCACGACAAGATGGCCCGCATGCAGAACATGACCCCGGAGCAGATCCAAGCCAACTTGCAGCAACGTTATGATCGCATCGAGGATCCTGCCAAGAAGGCGGAGTTCATCAAAAAGCTCAACGAGCGTGCCGCCGGTATGACCAAGCACGCCGAAGCGATGAAGCAGTTCGCCGAAGCGAACCAGTAACAGCGCCAGCTGTTATCAACCCAAGGGTGGCCGAGGCCACCCTTTTTGTGTTTACTGCGTTGAGTAGCAGATTGGTTAAACGCTGGAGATTGCCAATAAAAGAGGGGAGCCTGATGCTCCCCCTCTTGCTATCTGTGCAACCGACTTCACCGGACGAGCGAACTTAGCCCTGAGCCTTGTCGGTCAGGTCTACTTTCTTGACGGTTTCGCCTTCGAACTTGATGACCACGTTTTTCTTGGCGGCGTCGGTATCTTTCAGCAGGGTTTTGGTGGTTTCTGCCAGCAGCGGAGAGGCCTTGTTCAGGGCATCCAGATCATAGGTCCACACTTCCAGACCGGATTCAGTCTTGGTGGTGGCAGGAGAGCCCAGCTTATCTTTGACTGCCTGCTTGTTGGAGCCGCCTTCCTTGATATCCAGTGCCTTTTTGATGGCTTCGTTGGATGCGCTGTCCATGGCACCGGATACGGCAGTGCTGGCCGCATCCTTGACGCTGCTGGTGACGCTGTCGGTCAGCGAGTCCATCAGGCCGGCATTGGCAAACAGGGGCAGGGTGGTGAGGGCAACCAGCAAACTCTTTTTCATTTTCTACAGCTTCCATGGGTTCAATGAGGCGGCTATGAAATCAGCAAAGATATTGGGCGTCAAGTGAGGCATGCAATTAACATTTCTGTTAACTGGATCTCATTTCTCACCAGTTGCAAATAGTTTTGGTATCTCCCGCACCAGCCAGCTTTTGGCCTTGCCCATGGTGTCTCGCCGCCAGGCCAGCACCACCTGCAATTGATGGCGATATTCGGGGCTGATCACCTTGAGTCGTCCGGCCCGGATGTCCTCCTCAATCCAGCTCTGTGGCATGGTGCCGACGCCGATCCCTGCCAGCAGGGCATCCCGTTTCTCCGTCATGGTGCTGACGGTGAGGCGCGGCTGCTTGTCCAGCAGGCGGTAGGTGAGCACCGGTTTGCGCAGGGCTGTGTCGGCCACCGCGATGGCGCGGTAGCGGCGCAGGGTCTCGTCGGCCAAGGGTTCGGGTTCCTGATGCAGCGGATGATCGGGATGGGCGACGTAGAGCATCACCTCGTCCTTGATCACCTGATGCTTGATGCCGGTCATCATGATGTCCGGGTTGATGGAGGAGATAAGCAGGTCGGCGCGACCATCTTCCAGACACTCCCAGCTACCCGCCAGCACCTCGGCCCGCAGCCGCAGTCGGGTATCGGTCTGCTCGGCCAGCTTCTCCACCAAGGGGTAGAGGGCCTGCACCGGGACCAGTGCATCGACGGCGACTGTGATGTCGGTCTCCCAGCCACGGGCCAGCGCCCGGGTCTCTCCCACCAGATGCTCGGCTGCCTCCAGCAGCACCCGACCGCGCTCCAGCAGCATGCGTCCCGCCGGGGTGAACTTGGTGCGGTGGCCGCTGCGGTCAAACAGCATGGCATCCAGTTCGTCTTCCAGCTTCTGCACCGTATAGCTCAATGCCGAGGGCACCTTGCCCAGCTCGTCGGCCGCCGCCGCAAAGCTGCCGCGGCGGTCGATGGCATCCAGTACCCGAATTGCCTCCAGGGTCAGCGCCCGCTCCTTGTTCGATTCTTTGGCCATTCCTCACCTTCAATTTTTTTGAATATGTTTGCCAGTTTATCTCGCTAACAAGTTAGGTCATGTCACTTTAATATTCAATCAACGCTTAGGCAGGAACGTCGAGCGGCCAAATATGCGGGTAGTTCCGCACTGTGACACACCAAATCGGTCTGTCTGATGTCGGTGAAAGAACAACACACTATTTGAATAACCTCTTGCATGGATGCATTGATTCTGGCCGAAAAGGCCTTGGCAATGACATATAAAACAAGAGAGTGAATGAACATGAAAAACGTAATCAAGATGCTGGCCGTTGCAGGCCTGATGACCACTGGTTTCGCCCAAGCTTCCGTACCGGCTGACTTCAATGCCATGCCCGGCGTGCTGTTTGTGAACTGGAACGCCACTGCCGCAATGGATGGCAAAGCCAATCCGATGCTGGAAGTGCGTGACGAGTCTGGCGATCTGCTGGCATCAGTCCACGCCAATCTGACAGGCACCCAGCAGGTGCGGATCCCGAGCCGTACCCAGGGCAACCTGACCGTCAGCCTGGCTGACCAGAGCAGCGAATACCGTATTCCGTTCGGTATCGGTAGCGGCAAACAGCGTTAATCAACCGTCCCGGTAGGTGAGGAGCAGACCATGATGCAATTGAGAGCCGCAGAAGCGCGGGGCAAGGCCAACTTCGGCTGGCTGGACGCGCGCCACAGTTTCTCCTTCGGTCACTACTATGACCCGGAGTGGATGGGGCACTCGGTACTGCGGGTGATCAATCAGGATCTGGTTGCGCCGGGTGGCGGATTCGCCACCCACCCTCACGCCAACATGGAGATCCTCACCTGCGTGCTGCAAGGCACCATAGAGCACAAGGACAGCCTCGGCCATGCCGAGCAGATCCCGGCAGGGGATTTCCAGCTGATGAGCGCAGGCAGCGGGATCCGCCACAGCGAGTACAACCCCTCGCAGACGGATCCTCTCTCCCTGTTGCAGATCTGGATCGAGCCGAACGAGTTCGGCACGCCACCCGGGTATCAGCAGAAGAAGATCGAGTCCAGACCGGGCATGACGCTGGTGGCGTCACCGGATGGCGAGGATGGATCGCTGCGGATCCGCCAACAGGCCCGCGTATGGCGGCTGGAACTGGCCCCGGGCGAGACGCTCGAATGGGCACTGGCTGGCCGACACGGTTACCTGCAGATGATTTCAGGGGAGTTGACCGCCAACGGTCTGGCTGCCCGACCCGGCGACGGGGTACTCAGTCGTGATGAATACCGGTGGGAGCTGGTTGCGACCAGTGCCAGCCAAGCTCTGTTATTTGACCTACCCTGAAGCAGTCAGCGGTGATGTGACACAAACGAGGAAGATGAAATGGACAAGATGAAAGATGTAGCGCTGCTGGCGGGTCGTGTACTGCTGGCGCTGATGTTCGTAATGGCGGGCTGGAGCAAGATCGGCGGCTATGCCGGTACTCAGGGCTATATGGAAGCGATGGGCGTGCCGGGCTTTATGTTGCCGCTGGTGATCCTGCTTGAGCTGGGTGGTGGCCTTGCCGTCGTGCTGGGTCTCTTTACCCGCAGCCTCTCCGTGCTGCTGGCCGGTTTCACCCTGATGGCTGCCTTTATTTTCCACTATCAGCCTGCCGAACAGATGCAGATGCTGATGTTTATGAAGAACGTCTCAGTGGCCGGTGGTTTCCTGGCGCTGGCGGCGGCCGGAGCAGGGGCTTTCAGTGTGGATGCCCGTCTCGGCAAAAACTGGTAATGCCCTGAAGAGTCAAGTTTTCCAATGCCTTTTGGCCGGTGCAACTGCACCGGCTTTTTTCTGTCTGCGTTTTCCGGATAGGTGAGGCGGTGCGTCAAATCTGCGGCGCCCCTCATGGTTCAGCGGTTTACCCGCCTGCTGGCCACAAGAGCCTTTTGCATCTTCCCCCCCGATCCCTGACAATTCCCTCTCTTGTGAAGTGACGGAAATGGCTCGCCTTTTCCCTCGCCCCCTCTCATCCACAGGCGGGAATTGCTCATGTTTACCCTCTACCACTCCAATCAGCTGGATCTGCTCAAAGAGCTGCTGGTGAGCCGCATCCGGCAGGCCCCTCTCTCTCACCCCTTAGATCGGGAGCAGATCCTGGTGCAGAGTCCGGGCATGGCCCAGTGGCTCAAGCTGGAGCTGGCCAAAGCGTTCGGCATCGCAGCCAATATCGACTTTCCGCTGCCCGCCAGCTTTATCTGGGAGATGTTCACCCGGGTGCTGGCGGATGTACCGCGCCAGAGCCCCTACAACAAGGGCTCAATGAGCTGGCAGCTGATGACCATTCTGCCCGCCTTGCTGGATCGCCCCGCCTTTGCCCCGCTCGCCGCCTATCTGGGCGGGGGAGATGAGGAGGAGCCTGCCAAGGAGCCCGAGCAGGTGCGGTTGTGGCAGCTCTGCCAGAAGGTAGCGGATCTCTTTGACCAATATCTGGTCTACCGGCCGGACTGGATCGCCCGTTGGGAAGAGGGGGAAGGATTGAGTCAGGAGCTGGCCGGGGTGAGCGGTCAGGATTGGCAGCCGGAGCTGTGGCGCGAGCTGGTGGCACGCACGTTGGCGCTCTCTCCGAGTGGCTACCACCGCGCCAACCTCTACGAGGAGTTTATCCACGAGCTGGAGCGCACCGCCGATCTGCCGGGCAAGCTGCCGCAACGGGTCTTTGTGTTCGGCATCTCGGCGCTGCCGCCGCGCTATGTGGAGGCGCTGCTGGCCCTCGGCAGCCGACCGGAGGTGGAGGTGCACCTGTTCGTCAGCAACCCCTGTCGCTACTACTGGGGGGATCTGTTGGATCGCAAGACGTTGGCACGGCTGGAGAACAAGCTCAAACCCGGCACCGATATCGAGACATTGCAGGGCCCCGCCAACCCGCTGCTCGCCTCCATGGGCAAGCTGGGGCGCGACTACCTGCATCAGCTGATGGAGCTGGAGGTGCCGCAAATCGAGGCTTTCGTCGATATCGACGAAGTGGATGGCAAGGGCAATGTCAGCCTGCTGCGCGCCATCCAGAAGGATGTGCTGGAGCTGGCAGAACGGGGCGCCGGTCAGTTCGATCTCGACAGCAGCCATCACAAGAGCCCGATCGATCCGGCGGATGGATCCTTGCAGATCCACGCCTGCCACGGTCCGATGCGCGAACTCGAGGTGCTGCACGACCGGCTGCTGGCGCTGTTCGAGCAGGACCCGTCCCTCACCCCGAAAGACGTGGTGGTGATGATGCCGGATGTGAACAGCTACGGCCCCTACATTCAGGCGGTGTTCGGGGCGCGCGGCCAGATCCCGTTTGCGGTCTCGGATCGGGCGGCGAGTCAGGAGAGCCCCCTGCTGCAGAGCTTCCTCGCCCTGCTCAGGCTGCCCAACGCCCGCTTCGGGGCAGGGGAGCTGCTCGCCATTCTCGAGGTGCCCGCCGTGCTGCGCCGCTTCGAGCTGGATGACGACGAGTTCAACCAGCTGCGGGTCTGGGTGCAGGAGACCGGCATTCGCTGGGGGCTGGATGACGGCTATCCCGTCCGTTTCGATCTTCCGCCCATGTCCGGCAACAGCTGGCTGTTCGGTCTGCGCCGCATGCTGCTCGGCTTTGCCATGGGGGATGGCGAGCCGGTGGCGGGCATTCTGCCCTATGCCGATATCGAGGGTCAGCAGGGCTTGGCGCTCGGCAAGCTAGCCTGGTTCGTCGATTCGCTGGCCGAGTTTTTGCCCCGCCTGCAACAGGCGCAGCCGCTGGCCGAGTGGAACGCCTGCCTGCTGGCGCTGCTGGAGCGCTTCTATCTGGCTGACGAGGATGAAGAGCGTCAGCTTCAGCTTATTCGCAGCCAGCTGGCCGAGTGGCAGACCCGGCTCGGCGAGGCCCGTTTCGAGCAGCCCATCACCGCCGATCTGCTGCAGGATTACCTCGGAAGCGTGCTGGGGGAGTCCCGCTCCAGCCAGCGCTTCCTCGCCGGTCAGGTCAACTTCTGCACCCTGATGCCGATGCGCTCCATCCCCTTCAAGCAGGTCTGCCTGCTCGGCATGAACGATGGCGTCTACCCGCGCACCCTGGCTCCCATGGGGTTCGACTTGATGGCGGTGGCGTCGCGGCGTGGGGATCGCTCCCGCCGAGATGATGACCGCTACCTCTTCCTCGAGGCGCTGCTCAGCGCCCAGCAGGGGCTCTATATCAGCTATCAGGGCTTCAGCGCGCAGGACAACAGCGACAAGGTGCCCTCGGTGCTGTTGGCGGAGCTGATCGACTATGTGCGGCAGGGCTTTGTGCTGGCGGGGGATGAGGATCTCGACGACGAAACCTCCGGCAAGCGGCTGCTCAACCACCTGATGGTGGCGCATCCGCTCACCCCCTACAGCCGCAACTACTTCTATCCAGAGGCGGGATCGCGCCTCTTTACCTATGCCGCCGACTGGCTGCCCGCCCTCAATCCGGTGCGCGGCGCGGCCAACTTCCAGAGTGGCGAGCTGCCTTTGCCCCCCGAATGGGGCAAGGAGCAGGGGCTGGAGCTGGCGGAGCTGCTGCGCTTCTATCGCCAGCCCACCAAATATTTCCTCAACCGTCGCCTCAAGGTGTGGTTTGAGCTGAACGAAGCCAACATCGAGGACAGCGAGCCGTTCGAGCTGGATGGCCTGCAACATTACCAGCTTAAAGATCTGCTGCTCGATGCCCATCTGGCAGAGGGGGATAGCCCAGAGCGGAGCCATAGCGTGAGCATACGGCGAGAGCGGTTACAGCTCACCGGCCTGCTGCCGCAAGGGTGGTTTGGCAGCCTGCTGCTGGACGATCTGGATGCCGAGATGGGCAAGCTGGCGGATCGGCTGCGGCCATGGGTTGCGGCCAATGAGACAGACAAGCAGGCGGTGGAGATCGATATCTCCCTGACTCAGGGTCAGCTGCAAGGGTGGATCGACACCCAGAAGGGGCGCTTGCTGGTGGTCAAACCCGGCAGCTTCAACGGCAAGGATCTGCTGCTGGGCTGGATCCAGCACCTCTGCCTCTCATTGAGCTGCGCCCCCGGCGACACCCTGCTGTTCGATGCCAAACAGAGTCTGCGACTGCCTGTACTCGCTGCCGACGAGGCGCGGCCCAAGCTGGCGGCGCTGGTGGCGTGCTGGGCGCAGGGGATGAAGCGGCCGCTGCCGTTTTTCCCCAACACCGCATGGGATTGGCTCAAGGCGATCGAGAAGGATCCCGACAAGCCGGAGGCGGCCGACAAGGCGGCTCTCACCCGTTTCAACGGCGGCTGGATGATCAATGGGGAGGGGCAAGATGTTTACGTCGCCCGCTGCTTCCCCGAACTCGATGACGAAGTGCTGGGGCAGTTGCAGGCGCTGGCCCGCGAACACCTGACCCCGCTGCTCAAGACCCTGGAGGAGCTGAAATAATGGCTAACCCGCTCAATACATTGCGTTTTCCCCTCCATGGTGAACGACTGATCGAAGCCTCCGCCGGTACCGGCAAGACCTACACCATCGCCGGTCTCTACCTGCGCCTGCTGCTGGGCCACGGCCCGCTCATTGAGGAGGGGGCCGATGCCGGTCAGCCGAGCGCCCATGAACGGCCGCTCTCGGTGACCGAAATTCTGGTGGTGACCTTTACCGAAGCGGCCACCGCCGAGCTGCGCGGGCGGATCCGCGGTCGCATCCACGAGGCTCGGCTCGCCTTTATGCGCGGCCATAGCAATGATGCCCTGCTGGCCCAGCTGCTGGCAGAGGTGGCGGATCACGAATTGGCGGCCCGCCGCCTGCTGGCCGCCGAGCGGCAGATGGACGAGGCGGCGGTCTTTACCATCCACGGTTTCTGCCAGCGGATGCTGAAACAGAACGCCTTCGAGTCGGGCGCCCTCTTTGAAACCGAATTTCTTACCGACGACAGCCAGCTCAGGCTGCAGGCGGTGAGCGACTACTGGCGCGCCGAGTTCTATCCGGTGGATAAAGCCCTCGCCAGCGCCGTGCGCGCGCTCTGGCCGAGCCCCGCCGCCCTGCTGCGGGAGATGGTCAGCTGGCTCGACAATAGCGAGCTGGAGATCCACCCCGTGCTGGGGGACGAGACCCTCGCCGCCCGCCATCAGGCCGCCATGAGTCGCATCGCGGCGGTGAAGAGTGAATGGCTGGCGCAGACGGACGAGATCCGCCGCCAGACCGACGGCCAGATCAGCCGCTACACCGGCAAGAACTACGAAGGGTGGCTTGCCAAGATAGCCGACTGGGCACAGGACGAGAGCAGTGGCTACGCCATCCCCAAGGAGCTGGAGCGCTTCGGCCAGACTGTGCTGGAGGAGAACCTCAAGAAGGGGGGCGCGGTGCCGACCCTGCCGCTGTTCAGCCAGATAGACGAGCTGCTGGCGAGCCGCCCCGGTATTCGGGATCTGATCCTGCAACGGGCCGCCAAAGTAGTGCGCAGCCGGATGCAGGCCAGCAAGCGCCAAGCCCATCAGCTCTCGTTCGATGACCTGCTCAAAGACCTCGACGGGGCGCTTGGCTCCAGCCTTGGCGAGCGGCTCTGCGAGCGCATTCGCGCCACCTACCGGGTGGCAATGATCGATGAATTTCAGGATACCGATCCCCAGCAGTACCGCATCTTCCATCGCCTCTACGGCGGCCACACAGACACGGCGCTGTTGATGATCGGTGACCCCAAGCAGGCCATCTACGGCTTTCGCGGCGCCGACATCTTTACCTACATTCAGGCGCGGCGAAATGTGAGCGCCCACTACACCCTCGGGCGCAACTGGCGCTCCAGCAGTGCGCTGGTGGGGGCGGTCAACGGCCTGTTCGAGCGGGCCAAGGATCCCTTTATCTACGAGGCGGATATCCCCTTCCTGCCGGTGGAGGCGCAGGGCAAGAGCAAGGCGCTGCTGCTCGATGGTGCTACCGCCCCTGTGCTCCACTGCTGGCAGCTGACCGGCCAGCCCACCTTCAACCGGGGGGATTACCAGAGCAAGATGGCGCGCGCCACCGCCGCCGAGATCCACCGTCTGCTGACCCTGGCCCGTGAGGGCAAGGCGCTGATCGGTGACAAGGCGGTGAAGGCCGGAGATATCGCCGTGCTGGTGCGAACCGGCGCCGAGGGCAAGCTGGTGCAGCAGGAGCTGGCGCGCCTCGCCATCGCCTCCGTCTATCTGTCGAACCGCGAGAGCGTGCTGGAGCAGACGGAGGCGCGGGAGATCCTGCTGATTTTGCACGCCTGCCAGAACCCGAGCGAGGAGCGCAGCCTGCGGGCGGCGCTGGCCACCGGGCTGTTTGATCTCGACGCCAAGGCGCTCGATGGGCTGGCCAGCGACGAGCGAGCGTGGGAGAGCGCGGTGCAGGAGTTTATGGAGTACCGCAAGATCTGGCACCGCCGCGGCGTGCTGGCGATGCTGCGGGCCCTGCTGCACCGGCGCAATCTCGCTTCTTCCCTGCTGGCGAGTCCCTATGGCGAGCGGCGGCTGACCAACTTCCTCCATCTCGGCGAGCTGCTGCAACAGGTGAGCAGCGAGCTGGATGGCGAATATGCCCTGCTGCGCTGGTTGGGGGAGGCGGTGAGCCGCCCCAACGGGCAAGATGCGGAGCAGGTACTGCGTCTCGAATCCGAGCGGAAATTGGTGCAGATCGTCACCATCCACAAATCCAAGGGGCTGGAGTACCCGCTGGTATTCCTGCCCTTTATCTGCAGCCACAGAACCGCCGAGACCCCGCTCTATCACGAGGCGGATGAGGCGGGCAATCGCACCATTCTCGATCTGACCGGCGCCGACTCGTCGCTCGCAGAAGCTGACAGGGAGCGCCTTGCCGAAGATTTGCGGCTGCTCTATGTGGCGCTGACCCGGGGCGTCTACGCCACCTGGCTGGGGCTGGCGCCGGTGCGGGCGGGAGCAGGCAAGTCGGAGAAGACTGACCTGCACCACACCGCCATCGGCTACCTGCTGCAAAAGGGCGAGGAGGGGGATGCGCAGACGCTGGCCACCGCCCTGACCGAGCTGGCACAGGCGCTGCCCGGGGTGGCCGTCGGTGAGCCCTCGCTCACTCGTCCGGCCCCGCTGCCGCCAGAGGAGGAGCAGCTGGGCGAGCCGCAGGTGCGCCATTTTAGCGGCTCCCTTGAGCGGGACTGGTGGATCAGCTCCTACTCCGGACTGGCGGCGCAGGGCCATGGTCACAGCAAAGGTGTCTTGGCCAACCCCGGCTTCGATGACGAGGTGGTGACCGAGGCGGCCGCATTGGCTTCCGAGCAACCGGAGGAGGCTCCCCAGCCCTCCATCTTCACCTTCCCGAAAGGGGCGCGCCCCGGCACCTTGCTGCACAGCCTGTTCGAGACCATCGACTTTCAAAGCGCCGCGGGCGACTCGCTGGCAGAGCATATCGCCGCGCTGTTGGCGCAGGATGGCTTCGACGAGAGCTGGGCCCAAGTGCTGCAACAGCAGGTGGAGGCGGTGCTCGATACCCCGCTGGAAACGGGCTTTGGTGAGCCGGTACGGCTGCGGGATCTGGCGCCCGAGCGCAAGCAGGTGGAGCTGGAGTTCTTCCTGCCCATGGGGCGGGTGACGGCACCGGCGCTGACCGCCCTCTGCCAGCAGTACGACCCGCTGTCGCGGGGCAACAAGCCGCTCAGCTTTGCCACCGTGCAGGGGATGCTCAAGGGCTTTATCGATCTGGTGTTCGAGTGGCAGGGGCGCTGGTATCTGCTCGACTACAAATCGAACCACCTCGGCATGAGCCCCGCCGATTACAGCCGTCCGGCGCTGGAGCGGGCGATGGCCGAGCACCGCTACGACCTGCAATACCAGCTCTACTCGCTGGCGCTGCACCGGCTGCTCACTTTGCGCCTGCCGGGCTACGACTTCGAGCAGCACTTTGGCGGGGTCTTCTATCTGTTCCTGCGCGGAATGCCGCAGGGGGGCATTTTCCATACCCGCCCGAGCCGTGAACTGGTGCTGGGGCTGGATAAGTTGTTTCGCGAAGGCAGTGAGCTGCCAGCAGCGGGATCCCAAGCATTGAACGAGGTAGAGGCATGAGCGGCACCATGATCAGCACCGCAACCAATGCAATGATGGTTGAACGGTTGAAAACACTGGCGCTGGCTGGCCGCATCCGCCAGCTGGATCTGCAATTTGCCCGGCTGGTGGCCGACCTTGGCGGCAGCCCCGAGCTGGTGCTGGGGGCGGCGCTCGCCTGCTTCGAGCTGGGGCGCGGCCATGTCTGTCTGCCGCTTGAAATGTTGACAGCCGGATCACTGCGCCCGTTCGGGCTGGATCCCCAGCAGAGCCGGGATCTGTTGGCTGATCTGGCGGATCCTTCCCGCTGGCCCGCCCTGTTTGCAGAGAGTCCCTTGGTGGGTACCGAACAGGATGAGGGGCTAGCCCCGCGCTGGCCGCTGCGGCTGTGGCGCGGGCGGCTCTATCTCACCCGCTACCACGATTTTGAACTGGGGGTGGCCCGCCATCTGCGCGCGTTGAGTGAACGTGCCGAATGGCCGGAGATTGCCCCGGCCCTGTCGCGGCTGTTTGCCCGCGACTACGCTCTGGTGTTCCGGGCGCTGCTCAACGCCCGCCTCGCCCCCGACTTCTCGGCCCGCCACTTTATCGAGAAGTATCTCGATCTGGTGTTCCCGAACGAGGTGGACTGGCCCGCCATCGAGGGGCTGCTGGCCAGTGCGCAGGCGGCGAGCGACTTGAGCAAACTGGATAAGCTGGTGCCCGAGGCGCTCTGCTGCAACGGCCAGAAGCTGGCGGCGGCCACGGCGGCGGCGCGCCCCTTTGCGGTGATCTCCGGCGGCCCCGGCACCGGCAAGACCACCACGGTCGCCAAACTGCTCGCCATTCTGGTGGAAACCGGGCTGCAAGCAGGCAAGGCACCGGCGATCCGGCTGGTGGCCCCCACCGGCAAGGCGGCGGCGCGCCTCACCGAGAGTATCGGCTCTGCCCTGCAGGCCCTCGATCTGCCCCCCGAGTGGGTCGAAGCGATCCCCACCGAGGCGGGCACTCTGCATCGGCTGCTCGGGGTCATTCCGGGGCGCAGTCAGTTCCGCCACCACGCGGGCAACCCGCTGCACCTCGACTTGCTGGTGGTGGATGAGGCCTCCATGGTCGATTTGCCGATGATGGCGCGCCTGCTCGATGCGTTGCCGAGCCACGCTCGCCTGATCCTGCTCGGCGACAAGGATCAGCTCGCCTCGGTGGAGGCGGGGGCCGTGCTCGGCGATATCTGCAGCTTTATCGAACAGGGCATCAGCCCGGCGCAGGCGGATTGGCTCTCCCGCCAGACCGGCTACCGTTTGCAGGGTACGCCCGCGGGGGCGCCGGTGCGCGACAGCCTCTGTTTGCTGGCCAAGAGCTGGCGCTTTGATCAGCATTCGGGCATCGGCCAGCTGGCACGCGCCTGCAACAGCGGCGATGCCACGGCGGTGGAATCAGTCTGGGGCATGGGCTTTAGGGATATCAGCCTGCACCCCTGGGCGGGGGAGGCCTACGACGCCCTGATTGCCCAGGGGGTGGCCGGTTATGGAGCCTATCTTAAGGCGGCCCGCGCGGGGGAAGCGCCCGCCGCCGTGTTCAAGGCATTCAACAGCTTCCAGATCCTCTGCGCCCTGCGCGATGGCCCGTTCGGGGTGCTGGGGCTTAACGAGCGGCTCGAACTCGCCTTGTCACGGGTCGGCCTGATTGCCCGCGATGGCGACTGGTATGCCGGTCGCCCGGTGATGGTGGTGCGCAACGATCACGGGGTCGGCCTCTACAACGGCGATATGGGGCTCTGCCTGCCCGATGAAACTGGGCGGCTCAAGGTCTGGTTTGAGCAGCCGGACGGCACCCTGCGGGCCCTGCTGCCAAGCCGTTTGCCGCCCGTTGATACGGTCTATGCCATGACCATCCACAAATCCCAGGGTTCCGAGTTTGCCCACACCGTGCTGGTGCTGCCCGACAGCCCCAGCCCACTGCTGACCCGCGAGCTGGTCTATACCGGTATCACCCGCGCCAAGGCGAAACTCGAGCTCTACGGCGATCGCGCCCTGCTGGCACAAGCGGTACGGAAAAAGACCGAGCGTTATTCCGGATTAGCGGAGAGGTTGGGGGAGTGAGCAATTGGACGGCGGTAAAGGGCGTTGCTGTTGACCCGTTACGCTGTGCTAATTGCACCAACAGTGTTGTGGCAATGAACGGTATGTTTTATGACCGTGACGCACGGTAATGGCGCTTGTCATTTTTGCTACTTAAGGTATTGATTTTTAAAGGGTGTTATCTCGGCGCGCTTTTTGTGGGTCGCTACATGTATTTTTGTTTTATAAATAGCGCAGCGTGACATGCCCAGTAGGGAGGAAGGTCGTGGTTGAAGAGGCACTTTCGTATAAGAATCTTGGCCCTTGTCTGAGCAGTGATTTGGCCGCATACCTTGTAGAGAAGCATGGATTAACACATGAAGCTGCTCGCCAACGGATCAGACGATCAAGTAATCGAGTAAAACAGCTAAGGAAGGTGCGAATAAGTCACCAAACATAAAAATGCGCCCTTGTAAGCATTTGAATTTAATAAACTAAATTTTTCAGTTTCGTTGTGGAGGGTGCTTATTCGCACCCTCCATAGGATGCGCGGTATGATTAATTTTGTTTGCTTATATATCCAAGCCATTTAAAAGATAGGTTTTTGGCGTTTTAAATAACTTTGCTATATTCGTTTTTATATTTTTCGAAGCTTTCCAAGCAAGCCATTTAAATATATTGAATGGCAATAACACGGTATTTATGATCGTTTAGGATACCTTGCCAGAGGGGGCGTGGTGGCTGGCGCATCAGTGGGCGGCGGGTGGCCGGTGACACTTCCCCTTGCCGGGGCCCTTGACCTGACCTGCGAATTCAGGGAAAAGAAAAGGGCGGTGCTATCAGCGCCGCCCAATGCCAGGAAAGAGAAAAAACCTTACGGTTTAAAAGATAAAAATTTGGAAGCAAACAATCGATTTCTCAACCAGGAAGGGTCTTGAATTCGATACGTTTCGATTATGCGCGATGTTCTATGCAGCACTAGCAAAATGTTTGCGGGTTGAAAGATATGCACTGTCTGGTGTCATATTTTGCGACCTCATCGTTCAACTGGTCTGTCCTGATGGGCGTTGTAGGCGATTTTTTCTCTAGGCTGTTTTTTCGGTGTCAATATCTGAGCCTTGAAGGTAAAAAACAGGTCAGAAGCTGACTCGGCATAACCATGCAATGAAAGTGCGATAACAAGGAAGAGTGGCATGACCTACAGCCAGACCCTGGCCAACAATATTCTCGACACCCTGAAGAAGACCCTGACCGACAAGGGGATCCGCTATCAGACCCTGGCAGAAGCCATGGGTGTCTCCATCGCGACCGTGAAACGGATGATGAACAAGCCCTCGCTGCCGTTCGATACCCTGCTGGAGATCTGCCATCTGGTGGGGCTCTCGTTCGAGGAGTTGCTGGATCGCACTCAGGACGCCCAGAGCCGCCGCGCCGTCTTTACCCAGGAGCAGGATGAGGCGTTTCACAACGAGCCGGGGCTCTACGCCTTTCTCGCTAATATCTTCTGGCGCGACAAGACGCTGATCGATCTCAAGCGGGAGTACGGCCTGACCGATGCCTCCTGCTACCTCTATCTGCGCAAGCTGGAGAAGCTTGGCATTTTGCAGCTCGGTATCGACAACAGTTACCACTTCCTGATCAGCGAGCGGATCAGCTTCGAGCAGCACAGTCGTTTCGCCCGCCAGCAGGCGCGGCAGGCGATGTCGGTGCTGGGGGAGTATCTGGTGGAGAACATGCACAAGTCGAACAACTATATGGCGCTCTGCCAGTTGCACCTCAACGAGGGGGAGGCGATGGCGCTGATCGACCGGATGAAGGAGTACTGGCATCAGGAGATCAAGCTCAACCGCCCCGCCATCGGCCAGCAGGAGCACGCCAAGACCTACACCATGTCGCTGCAACTGGCCGACTGCGGCTACCAGAGCTTCGACGACATGATCCCCAATATCGACAACTGATCCCGGCGGATCCTGCGGGATCCGCTCTGTTGGCTGGAGTCTAATCGGCGACCCGGGTTTGTTGCAGCTTGCCTGCGAGCGGCTGCAATGCTCGCGTATCCAGACAGATGCGGATCGCATCCGGCCGCCAGTGCTCGATATCGCAATCCACCAGAGCGCCCCGCTCGTCATAGTTGACCCGCACCAGCCGCAGTACCGCGCTCCCCTCCGCCAGATTGAGGGCGCGGGCGATGGCGCCCCGCGCCGCCGAGGGGGTGATCTCGAGACTCGCCCCGCCCTGGCCTATGCCATAGCGCTGCTGATAGAGCTCGGTGAGGGAGCTGGCCAGCGGCGCGCTGGCGATATCGGGAAAGCGGCTCGCCAGCAGGTGGTGGCTGACATGCAGCACCGGGCGGCCGTCGATCAGCCGCTGGCGGCGGATCTCATAAAGTGGAGTAAAGGGTTCCAGCCCCATCCAGCGGCACAGCTCGCTGCTGGCAAGCTCGCTGCCGTGGGCCAGCACCCGGGTTTCGGCGGTTCGTTGTTGTTCGCCGATCCACTGGTGAAAGTGAGTGTGGATGGCGGGATCGTAGGTGAGGCGGGGTGGTGCCACAAACCAGCCGCGCCGCTCGGCACGGTAGATAAGGCCGTCTGCTTCGAGGCTGGAGAGCGCCTCCTTGATGGTGATGCGGGTGGTGGCGAAACGCTCGCTCAGGGCCCGTTCGGCGGGCAGCTGCTGCCCGGCCCCCAATTGGCCGCTGCCGATATAGCGGCGCAGGGTCTGGCAAATCTGTTCGCACTTGGAGGCGCGGCCATCTGCCGCGACCCGTTCGCTCAATCTCGGTTCAATCACGATTATGTCCCTGTCACTCATTCTGGCTGTGCGGGCTGGCCTGGCCCTTGTTGGTTCAGTCCTTGCTGGAGTAGTCCAGCTTCACTTGGGTTCAGAGTTGTAACCGCAGTGGATGACAGCGACATGACAGGGAAATTGTCATCAAACTGCCATCAAAGCGCCCCGCGACCGTCATATTTCCCCTCTAGCATCCCTCTCGAACCTTAACTGACCTAGTCCAGAGGGATGGGATGATGAAAAGCGTGATCGCAAGTGCACTGGCTCTGGTGGCCATCAGTCAGCCACTGTTTGCCGCCGAAAATATCGCAGATCTTGAGAAGGCCGCTCGCGGCGAAGGGCAGCTCAGCAGTATCGGCATGCCCGACAGCTGGGCCAACTGGAAGGATACCTGGCAGCAGCTGGGCAACATCTACGGCATCAAGCATCAGGATACCGACATGAGCTCGGCGCAGGAGATCGCCAAGTTCGCCGCCGAGAAGGCCAACGCCACCGCCGACATCGGCGACGTGGGCGGCGCCTTCGGTCCGGTTGCGGTCAAGCAGGGGGTCACCCAACCCTACAAGCCCTCCACCTGGGCCGACATTCCCAACTGGGCCAAGGATGCGGATGGTCACTGGATGCTGGCCTATACCGGCACTATCGCCTTCCTGATCAACAAGGATCTGGTCAAGGCTGCCCCCACCAGCTGGCAATCCCTGCTGGGCGGCAACTACAAGGTGACCCTGGGTGACGTGGGCGTTGCCTCGCAAGCCAACAACGGCGTGCTGGCGGCGGCCTATGCCACCGGTGGCAGCGAGAAGAATCTCAAGCCCGCCCTGGAGTTGTTCGGCAAGCTGGCCCAGCAGGGGCGCCTGTCGCTGAACGACCCGACCATCGCCAACATCGAGAAGGGCGAGGTGGAAGTGGGTGTGCTGTGGGACTTCAACGCCCTCAACTACCGCGACCAGATCGACCCCAAGAAGTTTGAAGTGGTGATCCCGAGCGACGGCTCCGTCATCGCCGGTTACACCACCATCATCAACAAGTGGGCCAAGAACCCCAACGCCGCCAAGCTGGCGCGGGAATACATCCTCTCCGATGCCGGTCAGATCAACCTGGCCCGTGGCTACGCTCGCCCGATCCGCAGCAACGTTGCGCTGCCGGAGGACGTGAAGGCCAAGCTGCTGCCGGCCGAGCAGTACGCCAATGCCAAGCCGGTGCAGGATCACGCAGCCTGGGAGCAGAGCTCCAAGGCCCTGCCGCGTCAGTGGCAAGAGAACGTCATGATCTACATGCAGTAAGGAGCGGCCAGTGCAACACAAGGTGATAGTGGTACTTGTGGATGGCCTCTCTGCCGGGGTAGCCCATGGAATGGGCTACCTCGCAGGCATGGTGGAGGCGGAGCGCGGCCTCTATACGACCCTCAGCTGCGCCCTGCCATCCCTCTCCCGGCCTCTCTACGAGTGCATCCTGACCGGCGTACCGCCGGTGGCGAGCGGTATCACCCACAACGGGGTGAGTCGTCTCAGTCTGCATGACTCCATCTTCCATCTGGCCCGTGCCGCGGGTAAACGCACCGCAGCGGCGGCCTACTACTGGGTGAGCGAGCTTTACAACAAGAGCCCCTGGCTGGCGGCCCGTGATCGCTTTACTCACGACGAGCAACTGCCCATTCAGCACGGCTGCTTCTACTGGGATGACCACTATCCCGACAGTCATCTGCTGATGGATGGGGAATGGCTGCGCAGCCAGTACGATCCCGATTTTCTGCTGATCCACCCGATGGGGGTGGACGATGCGGGCCACAAGTTTGGCCTCGACTCCTGCCAGTACCGCAATCAGGCACGCCGGATGGACAGCCTGCTGGCCGATCTGCTGCCCCAGTGGCTGGCGGAGGGGTATCAGGTGGTGATCACCTCGGATCACGGCATGAACAACGACCTGAGCCACGGCGGCACCCTGCCGGAAGAGCGCACCGTGCCGCTCTGGCTGTTTGGCGATGCCTTTATCGAGCGCTGGCCGGATGGGGTGGCGATTGCCCAGACCCAGCTCTGCGCCCTGATGGCGGATCTGCTGGGGGTTTCCCACGACAAGCCGGCAGCGCCACCGCTGCTCAAGGCCGCCTTTATGCGCGAGGTGCACTGATGATGCCTGCAACCACCGAGATCCTCGTGGATCAACCCGTGGCAACCAAGCAGAAGGTGCGCCGTCACTGGCTGCCCGCGTTGGTGCTGCTGCCGTTTGTCCTGCTGATGATCCTGTTCCAGCTCGCCCCCATGGTGTGGGTGCTGGTGGGCAGTTTCCAGACCTCCGATGGCTGGAGCATCGACTACTACCGGGAGATTTTGAGCTCCCCCTTCTACCTGCAATCGTTCGGCAACTCGTTGCGCATTGCCGGTATCGCCAGTCTGGCGGGGCTTGTCATCGGCACCCTCGGGGCGGCGGCGCTGCGCCACAGCGGTGAGCGGGTCAAACGGCTGCTGCTGGCCTTTGTCACCATGACCGGCAACTTCAGCGGGGTGCCGCTGGCCTTCGCCTTTATCATCATTCTCGGCATCAATGGTGCGGTGACCCTGCTGCTGAAATCCTGGGGATTGATCGACGGCTTCAACCTCTACTCGGGCAGCGGCCTTATCCTCATCTACACCTACTTCCAGATCCCGCTCGCCCTGCTGCTGCTCTACCCGGCGTTTGATGCGCTGCAGGATGAGTGGCCGCAAGCGGCCGCGCTGCTCGGCGCGAGCAAGGGACAATATGTGTGGCATGTGGCGCTGCCGGTGCTGACGCCTGCGCTGCTCGGCACCCTGATCATCCTGTTTGCCAACGCGGTGGGGGCTTATGCCTCCGCCTACGCCCTCACCACCGGCAACTTCAATCTGGTGACCATCCGAGTGGCCAGTCTGGTCTCCGGCGATATCTTCCTCGAGCCCAATATGGCGGCGGCGCTGGCGGTGATCCTGATGGTGCTGCTGGGAGTGGTGACGGTCGCCAACCAGTGGCTGTTGAAAAAGAGCTATGTGAACAAGGGGCAATCCCATGCATGATTTGACGCCGCGCTGGCCCAAGTGGGTGCTGAGTGGGCTGGTTGCCACCCTGCTGCTGCCGCTGTTGGCTACCTTTCTCTACTCCATCTCCACCCGCTGGGGGGCGACCCTGCTGCCGGATGGCTTCACCCTCGACTGGTATCTCAAGCTGTGGGGTGACCCGCGCTTTTTGGCTGCATTTGGCCGCAGCCTCCTGGTCTGCTTCGCCACTCTGCTGCTGGGGACGCTGGTGCTGGTGCCGACCGTGCTGGTGGTGGCCTACTACTTCCCCAAGCTGGATCCCTGGATGAACCTGCTGATCCTGCTCCCCTTTGCGGTGCCGCCGGTGGTCTCGTCAGTGGGGCTGCTGCAGATCTACGCCGATGGTGTCCTGCCGATTATCGGCACGCCGTGGATCCTGATCGGCACCTGGTTCACCGTGGTGCTCCCCTTTATGTATCGGGCGCTGGCCAACAGCCTGCAAGGGGTACCGCTCAGGGATTTGATGGATGCCGCCCACCTGCTGGGGGCCAGTAGTCGGCGCGCCTTTCTGTTGGTGGTGATCCCCTGCCTGCGCAAGGGATTGCTGGCGGCGCTGTTTCTCTCCCTCTCCTTCCTGCTCGGCGAGTTCGTGTTTGCCAACATGCTGGTTGGCACCCGTTACGAGACCCTGCAGGTCTATCTCTACAACATGCGTTCAACCTCGGGCCACTTCACCAGCGCGCTGGTGATGAGCTACTTCCTGCTGACCCTGCTGCTCACCTGGGCGGCGAACAGATTTCATCGGTGAATCAACATGTTCCATCTAGAAGTGAATCAATTGCACAAATCCTACGGCGACACCAGAGTGTTCGAGGGGATTGAATTCGGCATCCGCAAGGGGGAGCTGGTGACCCTGCTTGGCCCCTCCGGCTGCGGCAAATCCACCCTGCTGCGGGCGCTGGCCGGGCTCACCCCGGTGGATGGCGGTCAGGTGCGGGTGGCCGGTGAAGAGATCACCTGGCAGGCGCCCCAGAAGCGGGGTATCGGCATGGTATTCCAGAGCTATGCGCTGTTCCCCAATATGACGGTGTGGGACAACGTCGCCTTCGGCCTCAAGATGAAACCCCAGCCGGGGCGGGAGCTGGCGGCCAGCGTGCAGGAGGCGCTTGAGCTGGTGGAGCTGACCGGTTTCGAGCGCCGCTATCCGGCCGAGCTCTCCGGTGGCCAGCGTCAGCGGGTAGCGCTGGCCCGGGCGCTGGTGGTGCAGCCGCGGATCCTGCTGCTGGACGAGCCGCTCTCGGCGCTGGATGCCCGTATCCGCCGCAGCCTGCGCCAGCAGATCCGCGAGATCCAGCAGCGCCTCGAGCTCACCACCATCTTCGTGACTCACGATCAGGAGGAGGCGCTCACCATGTCGGACAGGATCTTCCTGATGAACAAGGGATCCATCGTCCAGAGCGGGACGCCGGAGGAGATCTATACCCGTCCCGCCAGCGAGTTTGTGGCGAGCTTTATCGGCAACTACAACCTGCTCGGCGCAGAGCAGGGCAAGTCGCTGTTTGGCCCCCGTTTTCAGGGCAAGCTGGCGCTGCGGCCGGAGTCCATTACCCTGCTGCCCGCCGGGGCGAGCAGCAGCGAACCCAGCCTGCCCGGCATCGTTCGTCAGCAACAGCTGCTCGGCAACGTTATCCGCTATCAGGTGGAGTGCGAGGCGGGGCTGTTGACGGTGGATTGCCTCAACCGTTCGGCTGGCGATCTGCTGGCTACCGGCAGTGCCGTGACCCTGGCGGTGGCCCGGGATCAACTCTGTGAGGTAGCATGACGCCTCGTTTCATTTTCGTTGTTACCGCAAGGAGCCCTCATGGCACTGGCACTGTTTGATCTGGATGAGACCCTGATTGCCGGGGATTCCGCCAGCCTCTGGCTGGAGTACATGGTGGCCGAGGAGCTGGCCCCCGCCAGTATGATCGCCGAGGAGCAGGCCATGATGTCCCTCTACCATCAGGGCAAGATGGATATGCACCAGTACATGGCCTTCACCCTGCAACCGCTGGCGGGCAAGACGCGCCAGTGGCTCGACTCGCTCTGTGCCCGCTTTGCCGAGCAGGTGCTGCGCGAGCGCCTCTACCCCGAGGGGTTGGCGCGCATCGAATGGCATCGGGAGCGGGGCGACGAACTGGTGCTCATCTCCGCCTCCGGCGAGCATCTGGTGGCCCCCATGGCGAAGATGCTGGGGATGGATCACTGCGTCGCCATTTTGCTCGATGAGGAGGAGGGGATGCTGACCGGCCAGACCCGCGGCACCCTCAGCTTTCGCGAGGGCAAGGTGGCCCGCATCAACCAGCTCTTTGCCGGCAGGGACCACCTCTGGCAGGGGAGCTTTGGCTACAGCGACTCTCACAACGATCTGCCCATGCTGCGGGCGGTGAGCCATCCTCATGCGGTCAATCCCGCCCCCGCGCTGCGTCAGCAGGCCGGGGAGCTGGGTTGGCCGGTGTGGGAGTGGCAGCGCTGAGTCGTGCGTCACACAGGCTTAACGTGCGGCAAGAAGCACGTTAAACAAAGAGAGAGGCTGGAGCCTCTCTCTTTGTTTTTGCTGACGGCGTTGTGGTTGATGCTGGCGGCGGTGGCTACCCCTCGTTGGTTTGTTGCCGGGGCTCGCCAAAGGCGGGCACTTCCTCCTCGGCACTCTGGTGAGGGGCGTGGCGCAGCGGGAAGCAGATACGGTTTTTCCCCTCCCGCTTGGCCTGATAGACCCCCTTGTCGGCCAGCTCCACCAGCTCTTTGGCCGAGAGCCCGGAGCGGCTGAAGGCCACCCCGCCACTGATGGTGATGGTGAGGTCGGGTTCGCGCCACTCCAGCTGCTCCACCCCGAGCCGGAACGCTTCCAGCAGGGAGGGGAGCATCGGCTGCTCTTCGCCGTAACGGAAGATCAGCACCAGCTCCTCGCCGCCATAGCGGCAGAACCAGCCCCACTCGTGGAACAGATTCATGCCCAGCTTGCTCACCCGCTTGAGCACCACATCCCCCGCCTGATGGCCGTGGGTATCGTTGACCCGTTTGAAGTCATCCAGATCGAACATCACCACCCCGAAGGGAGCGCCACTGTTGAGCTGCTTCTGCAGGCACTCGTCGAAGAAGCGACGATTGTAGAGCCCGGTGAGCTTGTCCTGATGGGCTTGCAGGCGGATCTGGGCAAAGTCCTGGCTGGCGGCATCCATCTCTTCATAGACCTTGGCCAGCTCCAGCATGCGGCGGCCGTTGTAGGCGATACCGCCGGAGCGGCTGGCGCGGATCAGCAGGGTGATCTCCCCCAGCATGCGGCGGAAGTAGCGGGACCAGAGCAGGGCCAGCAGCAGATAGAGGATGCAGGCGACGGCAATCATCAGCTGCACGTTGATGGAGACGCTGTCGATCACCTGCTGCATGCTGGCAGTCGGCTCGACGCTGAGCAGGATCCAGCGCTGTTCGGGGATGCGGTAGTAGGAGACCATCAGGTCGCTGGCATTATCGAGGAAAAAGCCCTGCGGCAGTTGCATCCGGGCCAGCCAGTCGGGGTGAGCGAGGGGTTTGAATACCCGTTCGCGATCCGGATGGGCCAGCACCAGCCCGTCATGGTTGAGCAGGATCTGATAGCCATTGCCCAGATGGTGACTCTGATCATGCCGACTGTTTAGCCAGTTGGCGAGGGGGGTGAGCTGGGTATCCAGCGAGAGTACGCCAACCCGCTTGCCGTCAGGATCTTCAATTACCCGGGCCAGCGCCATGGTGAGGGTGCCCAAGGTGTAGTCGTAATAAGGATCGGTCCAGACAATCTGTCCGGGATGGCTGGATGCCAGCAGATACCAGGGGCGGGTTCTGGGATCGAACTTCTCGTCGGCCTGCCAGGAGGGGTGGATCAGCATCTTGCGATGCTCGGTGCCCACGTAGACGTAATCGAGCTCCATCACCTTGTGATAGGCCTGCCACTGTTGCAGGTAGCGCTCGCCGTTAAGGATCTCCGGGCCGCTGAAATCCTGATAATTTACCTGCTGATAAATGAGCGTAAACTGGCGTTTGAGGGTCGCCAGATAGGGTTCGATCAGGGTATGGAAATACTGGGTGTTGCGAGCAATCAGGTTCTGTTGCTGCTCGTGGCGCAGGGTGCGCTCCATATGCAGGTAGTAGATGCTGCCGAGCAGCAACACAGGGATAAAGAGCAAGAGGAGGCCCAGCCGCATGCGGGTGATCAAAGACCAAGTGTTCTTGGGCTTGGCGGGGGACATGAACAGATCCTTTTCGTCTCGGGTGACACCAGCATATATGATGCGGTGCGGCTCGTCTAAAGGCAGAAAATGAGATGTTTCCGATGCTGAACCACACTCTGCTCTCAATGATTCATTATGGCAGCATAGCGGTGCTGATCCTTGCCCTCTGTGTCGAGTATCTGATCTTTCGGCGCGGCCTGAACATGCTGCGAGTGCGCCGCCTGCTGCTGGCAGATGGGGTGGCGGCGCTGGCGCTCTTCTCCATCTTTGCGACCGGGTGTCTGCTGGCCCTCGAGCATGCCAGCTCGGTGGCAGAGATCTTTGCCCATCCTGCCCACGGCCTCAAGATGGGGCTGTTTCTGCTGATTGTTGGCTCCCTCGTTTATCCCAGCCGCCTCTTCTATCGCTGGCGTCGCGCCCTGCGTCTGGGCAAGGCGCCGATGATCTCCATTCAGCAGCACTTCCGGGTGGTGTGGATCCTGCGGGGCAATCTGCTACTGATTGCCCTGTTGGCCATGTTCACCAAGCCCTCGCTGCTGTAACACTCGCGGTGCTCAAAAGCAGTGCAATGCAGCGCGTGGAGAGCGAGAGCGAAGACAAAGAGTGGAGACAAGAGGATAGGGAGGCGGGTATCTTGGATCGGATAACCCGTCACGCGCCGATTTAAGGAAGAATCGCCATGCGCTCCAATCTGATGTTGCTGATGGCTGCCACCATCTGGGGTATGGGCTTTGTCGCCCAGCGCCTCGGGATGGATCACATGGGGCCCTATACCTTCAATGGCCTGCGCTTTCTGCTCGGCGCCCTCTCCCTGCTGCCGCTGCTCTGGTGGCTCAAATCCCGACAACCTGTTGCTATCTCGGGCGACCATCGCCAGCTGCTGATCGGTGGTGTGCTGGCCGGGTTGGTGCTGTTCTGTGCCGCCTCCCTGCAGCAGGTGGGGCTGCTCTATACCACGGCCGCCAAGGCCGGTTTCATCACCGGGCTCTACATCATTCTGGTGCCGGTACTGGGGCTACTGCTGCGCCACAAGAGCGGACTCAATACCTGGATCGGCGCCGTCATTGCGCTGGCCGGTCTCTATGTACTGAGCGTCACCGACGAGTTCACCATCGGCTTTGGCGATCTGTTGCAGGTAGTCGGCGCCCTGTTCTGGGCTGTGCATCTGCTGCTGGTGGATCACTACTCCAACCGTGTTGCTCCCATCAAGCTAGCCGGGGTGCAGTTTGTAGTCTGCGGCCTGCTCAGCCTCGCCAATGCTTTTGTCATCGAAACCCCGACTGTGGCTGGTGCAGTAGCCGGTTGGCAGGCGCTGCTCTATGCCGGGCTGGTGTCGGTCGGGGTCGGTTATACCCTGCAGGTGGTGGGGCAGCGGGGCGCTCATCCGGCCCACGCAGCCATCATCCTCAGTCTGGAGACCGTGTTTGCCGCCGTGGGTGGCGTGTTGCTGCTGGGGGAGACGCTGGACGAGCGCGCTATCGCCGGTTGCGCCCTGATGTTGGCGGGAATGCTTATCTCTCAAATCCGGCTGCGCTGGTGGTGGAAGTCGCGCCGAGACAAGGTGCCTGTGACCAAGTAAACCGCGCTCGCAGCATAACAAAACGCCCCGACTGTCGGGGCGTTTTGCATGGTGGCTGTTTGGATCAGGGGCGCTGATCCAGCTCGCGCTCCAGCTCTACCGCCTTCTGACGGGCCGGATGGGTATTGAGGCGCTGCCAATAGGCTTGCAGGTGCGGGAAGTGGGCCAGCTGACCACTTTGCGCCAGCAGATCCACCAGGAAGGAGTTCATGATGTCGGCGCCGGAGAGGCGATCCCCCACCAGATAGTGGCGACTCGCCAGTACCTCATTGAGGTAGCCCAGCACCTTGGCACACTCCGCCTTGGCGTAGTCCGGCAGGAAGCGCATCGGGCTGCCATCCTTGCGCACGAACATGTCGAGCAGCAGCGGCAGGATGCCGGAGCTCTCGGCAAAGTGGAGCCACTGCAGATATTCGGGATACTCCGGGCTATCTGGTGCCGGTGCCAGCCGCTCGGCGGCGTAGCGGGCAATCAGGTACTCGGTGATGGCGCCCGATTCCGCCAGCACCCGGCCGTCGAACTCGATGACCGGCGACTTGCCGAGGGGGTGGATGGCTTTTAGCTCGGGCGGTGCCAGAAAGGTGGCGGCATCGCGCTGATACGCCTTGATCTCATAGGGTTGACCCAGCTCTTCGAGCAGCCAGATGATGCGTTGGGAACGGGATTTGTTCAGGTGGTGCAGGACTATCATAACGACCTCGATTTGGTGGCAGGATGGGGTGTACGAACGGGCGAGGGGGGGCGGTTCACCGGCAGTAAAAAAAGAGCGGGCTGATGCCCGCTCCCTCGTTGACTGACTCAGGCCTCCAGCGCCTGATCCAGATCCGCCAGAATGTCCTCGATCGCCTCGATCCCGACCGACAGCCGGATCATCTCCGGTTTCACGCCTGCCTTGGCCTGCTCCTCCTCGCTCAACTGGCGATGGGTGGTGGAGGCTGGATGGCAGGCCAGCGACTTGGCGTCGCCAATGTTGACCAACCGCTTGAAGATCTTCAGCGCATCGTAGAAGCGCACACCCGCTTCATAACCATCCTTCAGACCGAACGAGAGAATGGCCGAGGGGCGGCCGGCCATGTACTTCTCTGCCAGCAGATAGTGAGGGTGACCCGGCAGACCGGCGTAGCTGACCCAGGCCACCTTGGGATGATGCTTGAGGTGGTTGGCGACCCGCAGGGCGTTGTCGACGTGGCGCTCCATGCGCAGGCTCAGGGTCTCCAACCCCTGCAGCAGCAGGAAGGCGTTCATCGGCGCCAGCGCTGCGCCGGTATTGCGCAGCGGCACTGTGCGTACCCGCCCGATAAAGGCGGCAGGGCCAAAGGCCTCGGTATAGACCACCCCGTGGTAGGAGGGTTCGGGTTTGGTCAGCTGGGGGAAGCGCTCGGGGTGATCCGCCCAGGGGAACTTGCCCGAGTCGACCACCACGCCACCCAGCGAGTTGCCGTGGCCGCCGACATATTTGGTCAGGCTGTGTACGACTATGTCAGCGCCGTGTTCGATGGGCTTGCAGAGTACCGGGGTGGCGACCGTGTTGTCGACGATGAGCGGCACACCACGGGCGTGGGCGGCCTTGGCCAGCGCGGCCAGATCGACGATGTTGCCCGCCGGGTTGCCGATGCTCTCGCAGTAGACTGCCTTGGTCTTGTCGTCGATAAGGGCGGCGATGGCCTCGGCGCTGTCATCCCTGGCGAAGCGCACCTCGACCCCGAAACTCGGCAGCATGTGGGCGAACAAGGTATAGGTGCCGCCATAGAGCTGGGGCGTGGAGACAATGTTGTCACCGGCGGCGGTCAGCGCCTGAATGGCGTAGGTGATGGCGGCGGAACCTGCCGAGACCACGAGCGCGGCAATCCCCCCTTCCAGCGCGGCCATCCGCTGCTCCAGCACATCATTGGTGGGGTTCATGATGCGGGTGTAGATGTTGCCCGGCACCGCCAGATTGAACAGATCCGCCCCGTGCTGGGCGCTCTCGAACTCGTAGGCCACCGTCTGGTAGATGGGCACGGCGACCGCTTTGGTGGTGGGGTCGTTGGAAAAGCCGTGGTGCAGGGCCAGGGTCGCATCTTTCATCACACACTCCTTGTTGGATGTTGCTTATGGCAGTTATAGATGGATAGACGTCCAATCTATCAGGCCCGTGGCCGATGTAAACAGCAAGATCCGGCAAAGCAGTGTCGCCCGCAGGGGATGCGCGTCCCGGGTGGTTGGCATGGCCCGCATTCAGAGGCGACGGCGATACTCCTTGTCATCGATCTGGTTCATGTCCCACTGCATCAGGCGGTTGAGCTGCTGCATGGGATCTTCGATAAGTGGCAAGGGGCGCGGCAGGATCCGCTTGAAGTAACGGCGCAAGGTCTGCTGGATCCGGTTCGGTTTGAGGGGGTTGGCGTGGATCATGATGGTGCTCCTCTACTGTGGTTCTCACGTTCATCAGCAGTATTGAGCTAAAATGCGGAAGTAAAAACTGATGACTTACAGCAACAGGATTTCCTCTTTTATGCCGACCGGCCGCCTCTACCAGCAATTTCAACGACTCGCCCAGCTGCTTGGCAGCGATGAGCGGGAGATCAGCCTCGCCGAGGTGGCGGATCTGCTCTGCTGCACCCCACGCAACGCCCGTCTGCTGCTGCGGCGGATGCAGGATCAGGGCTGGCTCAGCTGGTCGGCGGAAGCGGGGCGGGGGCGGCGCTCCCGGCTCACCCTGCTCGACAGTCAGGAGAGCCTGACCCGGCGCCGCTTGCGGGAGCTGCTCAGTCAGGGCCAGCTGGCGCAGGCGGTGCGGCTGGCCGAGGATCGCCTCGATCTGCTCACTCCGCTGCTGATTGAACAGCTCGGTCAGGCCACCCGCGAGGGACGCCAGATCCTGCGGGTGCCCTACTACCGGCCGCTGCCGCAGTTGCTGCCCACCGGCCCGATGCGCCGCTCCGAAATTCACCTGAGCCGCCAGATCTTCAACGGCCTCACCCGGCGAAATGAGGAAAATGGGGAAATCGAAGGGGATCTGGCCCACCACTGGGAGTGTCTGGGCCCCTGTCACTGGCGCTTCTATCTGCGCCCGGCGGTGCGCTTTCACCACGGCCGCGAGCTGGTGGTGGAGGATGTGATGGAGAGCCTGCTGGCCCTGCGGGATCGGCCGCTGTTTTCCCATCTGACCCGGCTGGAGAGCCCCTGGCCGCGCACCCTGGATCTCTATCTCGACAGCCCGGATCCCTGGCTGCCCCACCTGCTGGCGGAGCCGGTGGCGACCATTTTGCCGCGGGAGCTCAAGGGGGAGGCGGGCTTTGCCCTGCAACCTGTGGGCACTGGCCCTTACCGGGTGGCCGCCAACGATCCCCTGCATCTTTGCCTTGCGGCGTTTGACGACTACTTCGGCCTGCGCGCCCTGCTCGACGAGATCGATATCTGGATGCTGCCGGAGCTGGCGGAGCGGCTGGAGACCCACCTGCAGCTGGGGCGCGACAGCCCTGAGCTCGGCACCATGCGCGGCGAGTCGGAGCTGGAGTCGGGCTGCTATTTCTTGCTGCAGGACGATCGTTCCGGATCCTTGCAGGATCCCGCCCTGCGCCAGTGGCTGGGTCAACTGCTCAATCCGGTAGCCCTGATGGGACGGGTCGCCCCCGAGTTGCAACGGGGCTGGACCAGTGCCCTCGGCCTGTTGCCCCACTGGCGCGAAGCGTTGCCCGCGCCCTTGCCCACACCGGCGCAGTTGCCGACAACCTTGGTGCTTGGCTGCTTCAACCAGCATCTGGAGTTCAACGAGTGCGCCAACGCCATGAGCAGCCTGCTGGCCGAACAGGGGATCCGGCTCGAGGTGCGCACCCTCGATTACGGCCGCTGGGTGAGTGGCGATGATGAAGACGTGGATCTCTGGCTTGGCACCCTCAACCTCGAACATGCCGGCCCCTTTGCCCCCTACGCCTGGTTGCAGGGCACCCCGTTGCTGCGCAAGGTGTGGAGCAGTCAACGTGAGTTGTGGCAAGGGTTGATGCAGTGGCGCGCCAGCGGTGAGGAACCAGGCCCCCGCGCCCTGCTGGCAACCGTGCAGCAGCAGAGCTGGTTTGTGCCGCTGTTTCACCACTGGCTGGAGCTGGAGAGCCGGGTCGGCGTGCACGGGGTGCGGATGACGGCGCTCGGCTGGTTCGATTTTCGCAGCGCCTGGCTGCGGCCCGAGCCGACCCATCAACCCGCAGAGGCGCCATAGTTCGTCCAATTTCTGTCGCGGCTGACGAGTGCTCCGTGGCCGCTTGCGTGAAAGATCCGTAAATCGGCCGCTGCTGCACAGTTTGTGTCACGCCTCTGTGCCATGCTGTTTCAGGTTATGGACAGCAGAGCAAATGAGGAAAACGATGAGCAACAATTCAGACAGTTCCGCAGGAAAATGCCCGGTCATGCACGGGGGAACCACCTCCGTCGAGACGTCCAGAATGGAGTGGTGGCCGAAGAGCCTCAACCTCGACATTCTTCACCAACACGATACCAAGACCAATCCGCTGGGGGCCGGTTTCAACTATCGGGAAGCCTTGAAGGGGCTCGATATGGCGGCCCTCAAGCAGGATGTGACCGCCCTGATGACCGACAGTCAGGAGTGGTGGCCCGCCGACTGGGGCCACTACGGCGGCCTGATGATCCGCATGGCCTGGCACTCGGCCGGTACTTACCGCATCGCCGATGGCCGCGGCGGTGGCGGCAGCGGCAACCAGCGTTTTGCCCCCCTCAACTCCTGGCCGGATAACGCCAACCTCGACAAGGCCCGTCGCCTGTTGTGGCCCATCAAGAAGAAGTACGGCAACAAGATCAGCTGGGCCGATTTGATTATTCTGGCGGGCACCGTGGCTTATGAGTCCATGGGGCTCAAGACCTTCGGCTTCGCCTTTGGCCGCGAGGATATCTGGCATCCGGAGAAGGATATCTACTGGGGATCAGAGAAGGAATGGCTGGCGCCCAGCGGCAAGCCGGGCGGTCGTTACTCCGGCGAGCGGGATCTGGAAAACCCGCTGGCGGCGGTGATGATGGGGCTTATCTACGTCAACCCGGAAGGGGCGGATGGCCAGCCCGACCCCCTGAAAACTGCGCAGGATATGCGGGTCACCTTTGCCCGCATGGCGATGGATGATGAAGAGACGGTAGCGCTGACCGCCGGTGGCCACACCGTCGGCAAGGCCCACGGCAACGGCGACGCCAAACAGCTCGGGCCCGAGCCGGAAGGGGCCAGCCTCGAGGAGCAGGGGCTCGGCTGGATCAATCACCACAGCCGCGGCATCGGCCGCAACACTGTGACCAGCGGCATCGAGGGGGCCTGGACCACCCACCCGACCCAATGGGACAACGGTTACTTCGAGCTGCTGTTCAAGTACGACTGGTGGTTGCAAAAATCTCCGGCGGGGGCCCATCAGTGGGAACCGATCAATATCGCCGAAGAGGATATGCCGGTGGATGTGGAGGACCCGTCGATCCGCTGCAAACCCATGATGACGGATGCCGACATGGCGCTCAAATTCGACCCCGAGTACCGCAAGATTGCCGAGCGCTTCCGCGATGATCCGGCGGCCTTCTCCGACGCCTTCGCCCGCGCCTGGTTCAAGCTGACCCACAGGGATATGGGGCCGAAGAGCCGCTATGTCGGCCCCTATGTGCCGACAGAAGATCTGATCTGGCAGGATCCGGTGCCAGCCGGACGTGCCGATTATGATGTGGCGGCGGTGAAGGCCAGGATCGCCGCCAGCGGCCTCTCCATCAGCGAGCGGGTCACTACCGCCTGGGACAGTGCCCGTACCTTCCGAGGCTCCGACAAGCGGGGCGGTGCCAACGGCGCCCGCATCCGGCTGGCGCCGCAGAAGGATTGGCCGGGCAACGAACCGGCGAGGCTAGCGAAGGTACTGGCGGTCTATGACAAGCTGGCGGCCGAGTGTGGCGTCAGCGTCGCGGATCTCATCGTGCTGGGGGGCAACCTCGCCATCGAGCAGGCTGCGCAGGCTGCCGGGGTGACGGTGAGCGTGCCGTTTGCGCCGGGCCGGGGAGACGCCACTCAGGCTCAGACCGATGTGGCCTCGTTCGAGGTGCTGGAACCGCTGGCCGACGGCTTCCGCAACTGGCTCAAGCAGGACTATGTGGTGACGGCGGAGGAGTTGCTGCTGGATCGTGCCCAGCTGATGGGGCTCACCGCCTGCGAGATGACGGCGCTGGTCGGCGGGATGCGGGTGCTCGGCACCAACCACGGCGCTACCGGGCACGGAGTCTTTACCGATCGGGTCGGGGTACTCAGCAACGACTTCTTCGTTAACCTGACCGACATGGGCTACCAGTGGCTGCCGAAAGCGAGCAATCTCTACGAGATCCGCGATCGCCGCAGCGGCGCGCTGAAGTGGACGGCCACCCGGGTGGATCTGGTGTTCGGCTCCAACTCGGTGCTGCGCGCTTATGCCGAGGTCTATGCCCAGGATGACAACAAGGAGAAATTTGTCTGTGACTTCATCACCGCCTGGAACAAGGTGATGAATGCGGATCGCTTCGATCTGCTCGGCTAGTCCCCAAGCCGTTTGGTTATCTGCACCAGCCCCGCACAGCCAAGATGTGCGGGGCTTTTTACTGCCCGCTTTTCTGTGCAGCCCTACAATCCGCCGCGCTGCGACACCCGCTGGCCGGTCGCGCAGGGCCGCTGGCATCCCTGTGCTTGGGCCAGCAGTATCATGTAACATGCTGATCCGCTGGTGATGCCCGGCGGCCACCCATTGGCCACTGATGTCCCATGAACGGACAAGGACAGAAACAAAGAGACAAGGAGTCAACCCATGCTGGAAATGCAGATCCAACCCCGCTTTCAGGAGACGGATGCCCTCGGCCATATCAACAATACGGTGCCGGCGGTCTGGTTCGAATCGGCGCGGGATCCCCTGTTCCGGATCTTCTCCCCCGATCTGGATGTGCATAACTGGCATCTGATCATCGCGGGCTACACAGTGCAGTTCAAACGGGAGCTGTTCTACGGCCAGCTGGTCACCATCAAGACCGGCGTGCGCCGCATCGGCACCAGCTCCTTTACGGTCTGGCAGGAGGCCTGGCAGGGCGGCGAACTGGCCGTCACCGCCGAAACGACCCTGATCCATTTTAACTACCGGGCCCGCCAATCCCTGCCCCTGAGTGATGCTCACCGGGAAGGGCTGCGGGCCTGGCTGACAGAGAGTTAACCACGGGCCGGATGGCCCATCACAGGAGTGCTATGTACAACTCAATGCGCAACACAGCGATCGCGCTGACCCTGGGATTCTGCTCCCTCCCTTCTCTGGCCGCTTCTCTCGCCGAGCAGTTTACCCTGATGGAGAAGGGGGCCGAGAGTGCCCTCGATACCCGTCAATTCAGCCATGACGGCGTCGATATCAAGGCCTGGATCGATGGCGCCCCCGTCATCATTGCCGTGCCCATCATGAACGAGCTGGGCAAGCTGGAAGGGGAGAGCCGCTACTACTTCAAGGGCGGCAAGCTATTCGGGGTCAAAGAGCCTGCAGCCCAGTTTGCCTTTGACGACAGCGGCAAGCTGACCCAATGGCTGGACGAGAAGGGCCAGCCCGCCGAGTTCGTCAGCAAAATGAGCATGCAGCAGCGTCAGGAGTGGCTCACCAAGCGGGCCGCCGAGCTGAGCAAGCTGTTTGTGGTGAGCGCGGCCGAGCAGAAGGCGGCCAAGGGTGGCGTCAAGCTGAAGGGGGCGGATCTCGCCCACTGGCTCTGCAACGGCAAGCTGATGGAGCTCGCCCACGGCGACAAGGTGATCTTCGAGCAGGAGAAGCTGAAGATTGGCGAGCAGGGGATCGAGGGGGAGGTCTCCCTGCGTCAGGATAAGGGGTGGCAAGAGCTGAGCCTCAAGTGCGAGGTGCAGGGCACTCAGGTAACCCGCCTCACCTGGCAGCCGCTGCCGGGGGCCAACAAGCCGCAATAAGCGCAATAGCAAGGGGGCCCATCACGGGCCCCTTTCTCATTCGGCTTGTGGCTCCCCCAGCTTGAGCCGGGTGAGCGCCTCGACCCGGCGCCACTGCCCGGGCTCGAACCAGCGGGCCAGCACCTCCTGCTGCTGTTCGGCCCTGGCCTCGTTCGGTAGTTGCCTGAGCTCGGCCAGAAAACCGCTGAGCTGCTCCTCGAACCCTTGCCGGTTCTGCTCCAGCTGGCGCATCCGATCCACCGCTTCCGGCCCCCCTGTCTCCAGCAGCAGAGCCTCCAGTTTGGCCGGGTCCATCTGCGCCAGCCCTTGCAACTCCTCAAGCAGACGGCTGTTGGCCTCCGCCTCGCGAAACCAGCCCGGTTGCTCCACCAGCCAGAGATCCAGCTCGCTGGCCAGCTGCGACTTGTCGCTGTCTCTTGCCTCCGCCAGCGCCCTGCGGCGCAGGGTCAGCTGCTCCATCAGCCGATCCTCGGCAAACAGCTGGGCCTGCTCGGCCGGGGTAAAGCACTGCTGGCGCAGCTGCTCCCGCTCGTCAAACAGGATCTGCAGGCTGGCGAGGGAGATCTCGGTGGGCACCGTCAGGCTGCTCTGGGCGGAGACAAAGGTGCGATAGCGCGCCTGCAGGGCATCGGCGGCCTCTTGCTCGGGATCGTGCGGGTGGCTCTGTGCATGCTGGCTGGCTTGAGCGGGGGATGAGTCTGCCGTCGGAGCCGTGGGCCAGAGCAACACCCCGCCAAGCATCAGGGTGATGGCGCAGGGCACGACGAGCAGGGTGGCTATCTTCATAGTCCCAGCTCCTTGAGACGGTTGGCATGCTGGCGATAGAGGGTGACCGGATCGGTCTCGAACAGATGGTGGATGCCGAAGGACTGGTTCACTTCGTCCAGATGGTTCATCCGGTAGCCGGTGCCGATCACCTTGCCGAGGTGGCTGCTGCAGACCCCGACCAGTCCGTCATTGGGCTCCTTGAAGAAGGCACCGGTCAGCGCCAGCGCAGGATCCACCGGATCCAGCAGATTGGTCAGGTTGCCGCGCCCGCTCCAGGAGAAGTAGTAGACGCCGTTGCTGGCCTGCATCGGCCCCTCGCCGCAATAGCGGCTGGGCAGCCCCTCCGGGTAGCGCTGGTTGAACTGGCTGGCCCCCTTGCTGGTGAGGGCATCGAGGGCGGCTACCGGATCTTGCGGCAGCTGGCTCCCGCCCGAGAGCAGTGAAATCATGCCGGAGAGGGCGTGGGCCGCGGCGGCAGCCAGCTTCTCGGCGGCGCTGCCGGGGGCGGCATTGGCCCGCACCAGATCGGCAATCTCTGAGCCGTAGTTGACCCCGCCGACGCTGGTGGCGGAGGCGACCAGCTCGGGGGCGACCGAGGCGACATAGCGGATGGTAGGGCCGCCGTGGGAGTGGCCGATCAGGTTGACCTTCTCGGCGCCGGTGGCAGCCAGCAGCAGCTCAACCTGGGCGAGCTGCTGCTCCCCCCGTTGTTCCGAACTGGCGGTGGCTGACACCTGGGCCACGTAGACTTTGGCACCATCCCGGCTCAGGGCCTGGGGAATGCCGTAGAAGTAATCGACCCCGAGCAGCTTGTCGAAACCGAACAGGCCGTGCACCAGCACTATGGGGTAGCGGGTCTGGGTGTATCCGCTGGCGTGTGCCAGCATGGGCAGAGTGCAGAACAGCACCAGAAGCCATCTCTTCATCATCAGCATCCTTGTTGAATCGTGAGGAACAGATTGTGTGGCGTACTCCATGTTCGCCGGTGCCAGTATGGTGGCTGCTGACGGGAGAGGCTGTGAGGGGGATCGCAACTCGGGATTCAAAAGGGGTTCAGGGTGTGGGCGGGGAGGTTGTGCTCCCCGCCCTGTGGCTTATTGCCACTCCACCAGGTGATACTGCTTCTTGCCCCGGCGCAGCAGCAGGTAGCGACCAAATAGCCGATCAGTGGCGCTCAGCTGATCATCTTGCTTGAGCACACCATTGAGGCTGATGGCGCCCGCAGCCAGCAGTTCGCGGGCGATACGCCTGGAGTTCGCCAGACCGCAGCTGACCAGCAGGCTGACCAGATCCGTCTCGCCGCTGACGGTGCTGCTCGGCATGCCATCCTGCGCCAGCTGGGCCAGATCGCTCTCGCCGAGGCGAGCTACATCGCCGCTAAACAGCAGTTCGCTGATGCGCTGCACCGCAGCCAGCGCCGCCTTGCCGTGTACCAGCTCGGTCAGCTCGTCGGCCAGCACCTGCTGGGCCTGCTTTCGCCCCTGCCGCTTCGCGTCTTCCGCCTCCAGTGCATCAATCTCGCTCAGCGACATAAAGCTGTAGTAGCGCAGGAAGCGGTAGACATCCTCATCCGCGGTGCCGAGCCAGAACTGGTAGAAGGCGTAAGGGGAGGTGAGCGCCGGATCGAGCCAGACCGCGCCACCCTCGGTCTTGCCGAACTTGGTGCCGTCTGCCTTGGTGATGAGGGGCAGGGTCATGCCGTGCACCTGCGCCTGATGGAGGCGACGGGTGAGATCCATGCCGCTGGTGATATTGCCCCACTGGTCGTTGCCGCCAATCTGCAGGGTGCAGCCGAGCCGCTGGTGCAGCACTGCAAAGTCGTAGGATTGCAGCAGAGCGTAGGAGAACTCGGTGAACGAGATGCCCTGATCCGGACGGGCCAGCCGCTGGCGCACCGACTCCCGCGCCAGCATGGCATTGACCGAGAAGTGCTTGCCGATATCCCGCAGAAAGTCGAGGGCGGACATCTGACCCATCCAGTCGCCATTGTTGACCAGTTGCGGGGCCGACAGGCCCTCATCGGCGGGCAGCAGCGCCCTGATTTGGGCCGACAGGCTGGCGACCCAACCCTGCACGGTATCGGCACTGTTGAGGCTGCGCTCGGTCGCCTTGAAGCTGGGATCGCCAATAAGGCCGGTTGCCCCGCCCACCAGTGCCACCGGGGTGTGGCCCGCCAGCTGGAAGCGGCGCAGCATCAAGAGCGGCACCAGATGACCGATATGCAGGCTGCCGGCGGTGGGATCGAACCCGCAATAGACGGTGCGCGGGGTGGCAAGATGATCGGCCAGGGCCGCCGGGTCGGAATTCTGGGCCACAAGGCCGCGCTCGGTCAGCTCATCGAGCAGGTGGGGGTTGATCATGGGTGCTCCAACAACAGGGGAAAAGCCGTCATCCTCGCCGTTCTGGCCGGTGGCGGATATGTCCCCTGAGGGACAGTTTTGCCACTCTCGTGCTAGCATTCAGCCATAGCGGGGAATCGCTCCCCGTCACCGGAAACGTGCCACCATGACCCAGCCATTCACCACAGATGCCTTGACCCGCAGCATGACCGGGGTGGTCGATGCCCTGCACAGCAGCGCCTTTGCGGCGGCGCTGGTGCGGCTGATCCAGCAACAGGTGGCGTTTGATTGCGCCCTGCTGCTCGGGGTGGGGCAGCGCCCCGTCTACCTCTACGACAACCTCAATCATCAGCGGGCTCTGTTGTTTGACCGCTACCTCACCAGCCACTTCAGTCAGGATCCCTTTATGCAGGCGCTGGAGCAGGGCTTGCCTGCCGGCGTCTGGACGCTGGCGCAGGTCTCTCAAGGGCGGCTCGATCCCGAATATCGCCACCACTTCTATCAGGCTACCGGCTGGCAGGAGGAGGTGGGGCTGATCCTGCCGGTGCGGGACGGGCTGACGCTGATGCTGTTTCTGGGGCGACTCGACAAGCGCAGTACTCTCAGCCGTGACGAGCTGGCGAGGCTGGAGCAGCTGTTCCCGCTGGTGCATTCGCTCTGTCGTCAGCAGTGGCGGCAGAGCCAGCCGCTGCTGGCCCAGAGCACGGCGCTGCCAGATAGCGCCAGCCTCAAGAGCGCGGTGGAGCTGGCGATGGCGAGTGTCGGGGGGGATCTGCTCACCCGGCGCGAGCGGCAGGTGGCGGAGTTGCTGCTGCAGGGACTGGATACGGAGGCGATTGCCGCAGCGCTCGGGATTGGCAGCGGCACGGTGAAGAATCACCGCAAGCATCTCTATGGCAAGCTGCGGCTCGGCTCGCGGGCCGAGCTGTTCAATCTCTTTCTGAACCACCTCATTACGGCGCCGGTGGAGGCATCGCAGGCGTCATCGGCGGGAGATAGAGAGAGCCCGCCATAGGGTGGGCCGGGGTTACTCGAGGCGCGGGATGGTGGGAGTGGTTTCGGGCAGGATACTGAGCAACTGGTAGCGCTTCATCAGCTGCTTGTATTCATCCCCCTGTCTGACCTTGTCCAGCGCCTGTTGCAGGCGGGCAACCTGTTGCTTGTCTGCCCTCAGGTTGAAGGCGAAGCAGTTGTCCTGCTCTTCAATGATCGCGACGGTGACAAAATCCTCGCTGGGGAAACCCAGCTCTTTGGCCTGATGGCGCAACATCACCTCGTTGCCCGCCACCAGATCGGTGCGTGCCATGATGAGCTGGCGCACCACCTGATCCATGCGCTCCACCGACATCATATTGCCCGGGCTGATCCCGCGGTTGAGCAGCAACTGCTCCCCGACATCTGCCTGCATCACACCAATCTGCAGTTTGGCGAGATCCGCTTTGCTGGCCACTTTGGGGGCATCCTGCTTGCGGCCGACCAGAGCGACCCTGGAGTGGCTGATGGGGCAGACCCAGAGGAAGTGGGGATCCCGCTCCTTGGTATGCGCCGTGGTAAAGAGCACGGCCTCTTGCTGCTGGGTCAGCAGATACCAGCCGCGGGCCCAGGGCAGAAAGTGGATGGGTTGCTCCGGCTCTCCCATTTCGCGCCACATCAGGCGCAGCAACTCGACCGCCAACCCCACAGGCTGACCATTTTTATCCAGGCCATTGAGTGGCATGTTCTGCTCCGAATAGTAGATAAGTGCCGGAGCCGGGAGCGCGATAAACAGGGCGAGAGAAGCGAGAGCAGGGAGCAGACGACGCATGATGCACTCCTTGTGCGGGTAGTTACCTAACAGTCTATGTGGCCTTTTCCATAACGTCATGATCCGGTAGCGGGATAAAAAACAGGCCACCTTTCGGTGGCCTGTCTGTTTATTTGAGCAGGGCTTCCATCTCCGCCTCTGCCTTGGCGCGCGCCTTGGCCTCCGCCGCTCTGGCGGCATCGGCGACGCTCTCTCCGGCCGTATGGGATGCGGCACTGCTGACGGCTTGCTTGGCAGGAACGGCAACAGCCTTGGTGGCTTCTTGGGTCGCGGTCGCCGCGGCGCTGCTGACGGCCTGTTTGGCAGGAACGGCAACGGCCTTGGTGGCTTCTTGCGTCACGGTGGCAGCAGTGCTGCTGACGGCTTGCTTGGCTGGATCGGCAACGGCCTTGGTGGCTTCTTGGGTCGCGGTGGCAGCGGCACTGCTGACAGCCTGTTTGGCAGGCGCGGCAACGGCCTTGGTGGCTTCTTGGGTCGCGGTCGCAGCGGCGCTACTGACGGCCTGTTTGGCAGGAGCGGCAACGGCCTTGGTCGCTTCTTGGGTCGCGGCCGCAGCGGCGCTACTGACGGCTTGCTTGGCAGGAACGGTAACGGCCTTGGTGGCTTCTTGCGTCGCGGCCGCAGTGGCACTGCTGACAGCCTGTTTGGCAGGCGCGGCAACGGCCTTGGTAGCTTCTTGGGTCGCGGTCGCAGCAGCGCTGCTGACGGCTTGCTTGGCAGGAGCGGCAACGGCCTTGGTAGCTTCTTGCGCCGCGGTCGCAGTTGCGCTGCTGACAGCCTGTTTGGCAGGTGTGACAACGGCCTTGGTGGCTTCTTGCGTCACGGTGGCAGCAGTGCTGCTCACCGCTTGCTTGGCTGGCGCAGTGACCGCGGTGGTTGCACTACGGGTCAGATCGGTCGTGCTTTGGCTCACCGCTTGGGTGGCCTGTCCGGTGGCGTGGGAGGCTACGCCGCTGATGGCCTGGCTGGCGCTGTTGGTCAGCGAGCCGGTGACGCCGCGGGTCACTGTGCCCAGCGCGCTGCCAAGGGAGAAGGGGGAGGCGCCACTCTGACTGGTCGCTGCGCCAGTCAGGGCATTGGTCGCCGGGGTGAGCTGGCTGGCGGGGGTCTGCCAGCCCTGCATGGCGGTTGGCCAGGTCGGTGCCGTGCCCGCCAGATTTTCGCCGAAGGTCAGGGTGGTGCCATCCCCTTTTTGCAGCAATACAGACATCTGGTTGGTTTGCGAGTTCCACACCATCCCCGCCTGCTTGGCTATATCGGGTACAGGTGCATAACGGGATACGACGTAAAACAGCGGACCCTCCTGCTGCAATTCATTGGCGGTCTTGAGCAATTGCATGGTGCTGTCGTAGTTGGGGCCAAGGATGGCGGTCATCCGATCCTTGATCAGGGGTTGTTCGAACAGATTGACCTCGTTCGGGTCAAAGCCGACCAGCGGCTTGAGCAGGGCCCACATCAGCTGGCTGGTGGGGCTCATCATCAGCAATGGGGCAACGCAGGCGGACAACATCAGGCTCAGGCAGGCCGCCTGAAGCAACGGCATGATACGCATTGGGATAACATCCAAATAACGATTTGATAAATAAGGTTATATTTTGTCAGGACGTGACAAATTCACCGGAAGTTTGCGCGTGGCAGCGAGAGACTGCCCGCAGACGCTGGCAGGCTACCATATTGGTTCCACAATGCCAGCAGGCAGTATGATTGTCAGTCAAGTAAACCCCGGGGCTGGTCGACTCTTCGAGAATGCCTCCCATCGAAACAGGATCCCCCTCATGAAAAATGTACTGCTTTGCCTGCTGGCCTCCCTCTGGCTCGCCCCCGCTCTGGCCGCGTCCAAAACCACTGTGGTGGGCGAGTCTGCCAGTCCCGAGCTGGTGTTGCCGCTGGGCTCATTGCCCGAGCGGGTCTGCTGGTTTGCGGATCAGAAATATTCCGAAGGGGCCCGCATTCTGCAGGGCGATATCTGGTTGGAGTGCGGCCCGTTGAACGACCTCGAGAGCAATGGCGCGCTGGCCTGGCGCTCTCCTGCGGTGGTGTTGCCTGCCACCCGGGGAGCAAAAGATCAGAAGACGATTTCCGTGGGTCAGTGAGGCTTTTCTTGATCCAGCTAAAGACATGGACGTGATCCCTGTCGCATAATGCAGCTCCTTTCTTCTCTTGGCTGGAACCTAAGAAATGGCTCGTCGCTCTTCCAATGCACAACGTCGTCGCAGTAGCTGGTGGTACAAACGCTTGTTGGCAAGGGAGCGGGAAGAGCGCGAAGCACGTTCCGTCCGGGATTGATACAGCATTGAAAAAACGGAGCCTCGGGCTCCGTTTTGTATTTATCACCAGCTCGGCGGTGCTCTTCCAATGCACAGCTTGGTTGCCGTAACGGGTGGTACAAACGCCTGTTGGCAAGGGAGCGGGAAGAGCGTGAAGCGCGTTCCGTCCGGGATTGATACTGCATTGAAAAATGGAGCCTCGGGCTCCGTTTTGTATTTATCACCGTCAATAGCACGATAACGGGGGCCATCAGGCCCCCGTTTTGTTTTTGCAGATCTTGCCTGCTTGCGGCTTAGCGCTGCAAGGCGGCCAGTGCCAGTTCGACCCGTTTGGCATACTCGGGGTCGGCTTGCTCGAAGTGTTTGAGCTGGGCTGCGACGATGGCGTCATCTTCCACATTGATGAGGGAGCGGGCCAGGTTGGCGGCGAGCCGTGAACGCTGCCCCTCGTCCATGATGCGGAACAGGTTGCCCGGCTGGCTGTAGTAGTCGCTGTCGTAGTCACGGAAGTCGTAGTGCAGGGCGGCCCCTTCCAGACTCAGCGCCGGTTCGTGCTGCTCGCTCGGCTGCTGGGTACCGAAACGGTTCGGCTGATAGTTGGGGCTGGCGCCGCCATTGCTGTCTGCCCGCATGGCACCGTCACGATGGGCACCGTGATGGAACGGGCAGCGCGGGGCGTTGACCGGCAGCAGACCGTGGTTGACGCCAAGGCGATAGCGCTGGGTGTCACCGTAGGAGAAGAGCCGCCCTTGCAACATGCGATCCGGCGAGAAGCCGATACCGGGTACCACGTTGGCCGGGGTAAAGGCGGCCTGCTCCACATGGGCGAAGTAGTTGTCCGGGTTCTGGTTGAGCTCCAGCACGCCCACCGGGATCAGCGGGTAGTCGCTGTGCGGCCACACCTTGGTGAGGTCGAACGGGTGGATGTTGTAAGTCTGGGCTTCGGCCTCCGGCATCACCTGCACATAGACCTTCCAGCGCGGGAAGTCGCCCCGCTCGATGGCATTGAACAGATCCGCCTGACTGGTCTCCCGATCCTGCCCGACGGCGGTGGCGGCCTCTTCGTCGGTGTAGAAGCTGTGGCCCTGCTCGGTCTTGAAGTGGAACTTGACCCAGAAGCGCTCGTTGGCGTTGTTGATAAAGCTGAAGGTGTGGCTGCCGTAGCCGTTCATCTCCCGCAGGCTCTTGGGGATGCCGCGATCGCTGAACAGTATGGTGACCTGATGCAGGGATTCCGGATGGCGTGACCAGAAGTCCCAGGCGGCAGTGGCGCTGCGCAGGTTGGTGCGCGGATCCCGCTTCTGGGTGTGGATGAAGTCAGGGAATTTCAGCGGATCACGGATGAAAAAGACCGGGGTGTTGTTACCCACCAGATCCCAGTTGCCCTGCTCGGTATAGAACTTGAGGGCGAAGCCGCGCACATCGCGTTCGGCATCGGCGGCGCCCTTCTCACCGGCTACGGTGGAGAAGCGCAGGAACACCGGGGTCTGCTTGCCGATGGCGCTGAACAGATCGGCCTTGCTGAACGCTCTGATGTCGTGGGTCACGGTAAAGGTGCCGTAGGCGCCCGAGCCCTTAGCGTGAACCACCCGCTCGGGAATGCGCTCGCGGTCGAAGTGGGCGAGTTTCTCCATCAACCAGATGTCTTGCATCAGGATGGGGCCGCGCGGGCCGGCGGTGAGGCTGTTGTTGTTGTCGACGACGGGGGCGCCGTTGGCGCTGTGCAGGGTCTTGTCAGTCATGGCTTCTCTCCTTGTTGATATGGGGCCAGCCTACGGATCTGCGCCGTGCTCGGCCAATGGGCCTTGCCTCGCTCTTTGATAGGCAAGACAAATCGGTGTTGCTGGGGGATGTGTAACCGCGCCGGATATTGCATGATGGAGGCTTCGAGAAGGAGCCTCATATGCAGATTACTATCCGTCATGCCGAACCCGCCGATGCCCCCGCCTTGCGGGATCTTTACGCCATGCCCAATGCCCAGGCGGGCACTTTGCACCTGCCTATGCCACCCCTTAGCCAGTGGCAAAAACGGTTGGAGAACGGTGATGTGGTCGCCTTGGTGGCGGAGGCCGATGGGAGGCTGGTGGGTCAGATCTCATTGCATGTGGAGCCCAATCCCAGACGCAAGCATGTGGCCGGGATTGGCATGGGAGTGCGGGATGACTGGGCTGGCAAGGGGGTTGGCTCTGCCCTGATGGCAGCGGCGCTGGATCTGGCCGATAACTGGCTCAACCTGCACCGGATTGAGCTGACCGTCTATACCGACAATGAGGCCGCACAGGCGCTTTATCGCAAGTTCGGTTTTACCGAGGAGGGGCGAGCCCGTGACTATGCCTTCCGCCAGGGGCGTTATGTGGATGCGCTCTATATGGCCAGAGTTGCGGGGAGCGTCAGTCGCTAACGGCATGGTCGACTATCAGGCCAGATTGCGCCCGGTGATCCGGGCGCTGGAGCAGAATCCCGATCTCTCCATCGAAACGCTGGCAAGCAGTGCCTGCTTGTCTTTCTACCATTTTCACCGGGTGTTTACGGCTGTGGCGGGGGAGACGCCCGGGGAGATGTGTCGTCGTCTGCGCATCCAGCGGGCTGCTTGGCAGCTCTGTTATACCGATGCCAGTGTCACGGCCATTGCGTTGGGGGCGGGGCTCGCCAGCTCCCAGGCGTTTGCCAAGGTATTTCGCCGTTACTATGGTTGCTCGCCGGGAGAGTTTCGCCGCGACAAGAGCAAGAATGGACACTTGATGAGCAAGGATGGACACGCACTTGTGCAGCCTAATCCTTATGCTGAGGGTCACTCATCAGCAAGGAGCAATACCATGAAAACCATTGAGATGGATGCCCGCACTCTGGCCTATATGCGTGTCACCGGCCCCTATGGCGAGGGGTATGACCCCGTCTGCAGCCAGCTGCATCAGTGGGCCAGTGCCCGCGGTCTGGAAGGTGGGGAGTGGATCTTCATCTATCACGATAACCCCGAGGTGACCCCGCCAGCCCAGTGTCGCACTGACATCGGGGTGACGGTGCCTGCGGGGACGGTGGGGATGGGTGCGGTCGAGATCCAGCTTATTCCCGCCGGTCGTTACGCGCAGTCCCGCTATCTTATTACCGACCGCAGCCAGTATGGCCCGCGTTGGCAGGAACATATCGGCGACATCGTTGCTGCCGGGCTGGAGTTTGGCAATGGCCCCTGCTTCGAGCTCTATCACAGCATGAGCGATGATCCGGTGCAGGACGATGTCAGCTTTTGCTCCAGCCTCAAGGGGTAGGGCGCAGAAGGGGAAGCTGAGCGGTACATCATGTCGCGCAGAAATTAGAGAGCCGGACAGTGTCCGGCTCTTTTTCATCTGGCGGATGGGGCGGCGGTTAGCGCTGGAACCCCTTCTGGGCGAACTTGGGACGGGCATTCATGATCTGCTCCACCTGCTCGTCGCTCATCTTGCCGCGCGACAGCCCCAGCACCTTGTAGGTGAGCAGCGGTCGGGCGGGCAGGGCGATCATCAGGGCGCGGATCTGGTTCTCGTCATCCTTCTCCCGGGTCGGCTTGCCGTAGGCGTAGGTGAGGACGCCGGCATCCATCAGGTTTTTGACGGCGGGCTCGGTGATCGGCAAGTTTATGACGCTTTTACGCTGCAGCACGAACTCGCGCAGCACCGCCTTCTCGTTGAAGTCGAGGAAGCCGATCATCTGGGCCAGCTGGTCCTGCTGACGGCGTGCCTGCCACTCTTCGCACGCCCACTCCCAGGCGATCAGGAAGCCCTGACTGCAGAAGTAGGAGATGGCGATCAGCATGCCGACCCCCAGCCAGGCCGCATGATCCGCAGCCCACTGGCTGACTGCCCCTTTCATCAGCCCGGCCGGAAACAGCAGAATGATGCTGCAGCAGAGCAACAACCAGACCATCAGCCAATTGAGGCGGTTCAGTTGATAGAAATGTTGGATCCACCGTTTCATTGTTCATCCTTCCCAAACTGTTGTGGATAGTGAACTACCTACAGCAATCGGTGTGCCAACAGCGCAATAGCGGCGAGGAGGGAGGGCAGGCGAGGTTACATTCCCTTACAACTTATTGAATGAGTTATCATTAATTTGCCTTGTGAGGCGGCGGTCGAGTTGCTAAAACGTCCCCTCAGTCATTGGGGAGTAGCAACCCGCCCGCATTCCGGGCCGGGCCCATGTCAACACTCTTGGATCCTCGTATCCATGGCATGGGCGGCGATAGGCACTATCGCTCTGCAAGACCTTTGGCCTCGATATGCACGCCAGCCGGGCGAGCCATATCGGGTCCATCGGTTATTCTGCTCGCCTGGCGGTATCTATTATGTTGATTACCCTGCTGTTATTTCTCGTCTCTGCGGTCACGATCTACCTTGCCTGCGAATACTTCGTCAACGGCATCGAGTGGACCGGCCACCACTTCAAACTCTCCCAAAGCGCCACCGGTTCGCTGCTGGCGGCACTGGGTACGGCGCTACCCGAGTGTATCGTGACCCTGACCGCTCTGCTGATGGGCAACACAACCGCCCAGCAGGAGATCGGCATTGGCGCCGCCCTTGGCGGGCCGCTGGTGTTGGCGACCATCGGCTATGCGGCAGTCGGCCTCACCCTGCTGCTTTGCATGGGGCGTACCGAACGGGCCATCGATGGCGAGGTGCAGCGCGAGATTGGCCGGGATCAGCGCTGGTTTATCGGCATCTTTCTGGTGGCGACCGCGCTGGGGCTGGTCGCCTTCACCGGCAAGAGCTGGCTGGCCCCGCTCTTCCTGCTGGTCTACCTCGTCTATGTAAGGCGCGAGCTGAAACAGAGTGACAGCCACGAAGTCGAATTGCCGGAGCCCCTCAAATTGGCACCCGATGCCGGGATCCCGCCCCTTGGCAAGGTGTTGCTGCAGACGTTGGCTGCGCTGGTGGTGGTAGCGCTGGCGGCCCAGCTGTTTGTCCATCAGCTGGAGAGCATGGGCGAGCTGTTTGGCCTCTCTCCGGTGCTGGCGGCCCTGCTGCTGAGTCCGGTGGCGACCGAGATGCCGGAGCTGATGAACGTGCTGATCTGGGTGCGACAGGGCAAGAACCGGCTGGCGCTGGCCAATATCTCCGGGGCCATGATGATCCAAGGCACTATCCCCAAGGCCTTCTGTCTGCTCTTTACCCCCTGGCTGCTGGATGGCGCCATGATGGTCTCCTCGCTGGTGACCCTGCTGGCGGTGGGGGGGCTCTGGTGGGGGTTCAGAAAGGGGGTGATGACCGCCGGGCGGTTGGCACTGGTGGGCTTGCTTTATCTCGGCTTCTGCGGCTGGCTGCTGGTGAGCTGAAACGGGGAGCGCGGATATGAAAAAGCCCCCTGCCAAGGGGGCTTTGTTGTATCGGTTGGGGCGGTGCTTACAGCGCGGCGATCTCGGCCTGCTGGGCTTCCAGCTTGGTCAGCTGGAGACGGTAATCTTCCAGCTTCTCGCGCTCTTTGGCGATGACCGCTTCCGGCGCCTTGGCGACGAAGGCTTCGTTGCCGAGTTTGCCTTCGATGCGGCCGCACTCGCCCACCAGACGGGCAACCTCTTTGGCCAGACGGGCCAGTTCGGCATCCTTGTCGATGAGACCGGCCATCGGGATCATCAGCTCGGTGGCACCGATCAGCTTCTTCACTGACAGCGGGGCGGTTTCACCGTCCGCCAGTACGCGGATGGATTCCAGACGGGCCAGGGACTTGAGGAAGGCCTCGTTGTCAGCGGCGCGCTGGGCATCCTTGGCATCGCACTGGAGCAGCACGTTGAGGGGTACGCTCGGGGCCACGTTCATCTCGGCGCGGATGTTGCGGATGCTGACGATGAACTCCTTCACCCACTCCTGATCCGCCATCGCGGCTTCGTCCACCTTGGCGGCGTCGAACTCCGGGAAGGCCTGAATCATGATGGTGTCGGCGTGTACGCCAGCCAGCGGAGCGACCGATTTCCAGATGGTCTCGGTGATGAACGGGATGATCGGGTGTGCCAGACGCAGCAGAGTTTCCAGCACGGTCACCAAGGTATGGCGGGCAGCGCGCTGCTCGGCCTCGGAACCCTTGGTCAGCACCGGCTTGGTCAGCTCCAGATACCAGTCACAGAACTGGTTCCAGATAAATTCGTACAGCACGCCAGCGGCGATGTCGAAGCGGTAGGTATCGAGGGCGGTGCGGAAGTCACGGATAGCCACTTGCAGCTGGGACTGGATCCAGCGATCCGCCAGACTGAACTGCATCTCGCCGCTATTAAAGCCACAATCCTGATCTTCGGTGTTCATCAGCACATAGCGGGAGGCGTTCCACAACTTGTTGCAGAAGTTGTTGTAGCCATCCAGGCGCTTCATGTCCCAGTTGATGTCACGACCGGTAGAGGCCAGCGCGGCCAGCGTGAAGCGCAGGGCATCGGTACCGTGGGCATCGATCCCTTCCGGGAACTGCTTGGCGGTACGCTTGGCGATCTTCTCGGCCATCTGCGGCTGCATCATGTTGCCGGTGCGCTTCTCCAGCAGATCTTCCAGCGAGATACCGTCGATCATGTCGAGCGGGTCCAGCACGTTGCCCTTGGACTTGGACATCTTCTGGCCTTCTTCGTCACGGATCAGACCAGTGATGTAGACGGTCTTGAACGGGACTTGCGGCTGGCCGTTTTCGTCCTTGATGAAGTGCATGGTCATCATGATCATCCGGGCAATCCAGAAGAAGATGATGTCGAAGCCGCTCATCAGCACGTCGGTCGGGTGGAAGGTCTTGAGTGCCTCGGTGTTGTTCGGCCAGCCCAGAGTGGAGAAGGTCCACAGGGCGGAGCTGAACCAGGTGTCGAGCACGTCTTCATCCTGACGCAGTACGGTTACGGCCGGGATGCTGTGCTTGGCGCGCACTTCGTCTTCGCTGCGGCCAACGTAGACATTGCCTGCGTCGTCATACCATGCCGGGATACGGTGACCCCACCACAGCTGACGGGAGACGCACCAGTCCTGAATGTCGCGCATCCAGGAGAAGTACATATTTTCGTACTGCTTGGGCACAAACTGGATGCGGCCATCTTCCACCGCTTCGATAGCGGTCTTGGCCATCGGTGCCACGCGCACGTACCACTGGTCGGTCAGCATCGGCTCGATGGGCACGCCACCGCGATCGCCGTAAGGCTGTTGCAGTATGTGATCCTTGATCTCGTCCAGCAGACCCAGCTCTTCCAGCTTGGCCAGAATCGCTTTACGGGCGGCGAAGCGCTCCAGACCGGCGAACTCGGCCGGCAGGGTTGCGTCATAGGCGGTGCTCGGGTTGCCGTTGGTATCGACCACTTCGGCCTCGGCACGCACGTGGGCGTCCAGAGTGAAGATGTTGATCATCGGCAGGCTGTGGCGCTTGCCCACTTCGTTATCGTTGAAGTCGTGGGCCGGGGTGATCTTCACGCAACCGGTGCCCTTCTCCATGTCGGCGTGTTCGTCGGCAACGATGGGGATCAGACGGTTCACCAGCGGCAGCAGGATGTGCTGGCCGATCAGCGCCTTGTAGCGCGGGTCTTCCGGGTTCACGGCCACGGCGGTATCGCCCAGCATGGTCTCCGGACGGGTGGTGGCGACGATCAGGTAATCCTTGCCTTCGGCAGTCTTGGCGCCGTTGGCCAGCGGATAGCGAAGGTGCCACATGTGGCCCTTGATCTCGCGGTTCTCCACTTCCAGATCGGAGATGGCGGTGTTGAGTTTCGGATCCCAGTTCACCAGACGCTTGCCGCGGTACATCAGGCCATCTTCGTAGAGACGAACGAACACTTCCTGCACGGCAGCGGAGAGACCCTCATCCATGGTGAAGCGCTCGCGCTCCCAATCCACGGAGTCGCCCAGACGGCGCATCTGGCGGGTGATGGTGCCACCGGACTCTTCCTTCCACTGCCAAATCTTGTCGATGAAGGCATCACGGCCGTAATCGTGGCGAGTCTTGCCCTCTTCCGCGGCGATCTTGCGCTCAACCACCATCTGGGTGGCGATACCGGCGTGATCGGTACCTGCCTGCCACAGGGTGTTCTTGCCCTGCATGCGGTTGTAGCGGATCAGGGTATCCATCAGGGTTTGCTGGAAGGCGTGACCCATGTGCAGGCTGCCGGTGACGTTCGGCGGCGGGATCATGATGCAGAAGGAGTCTTTGCTGGTGTCGCCGTGGGGCTTGAAGTAACCCTGGGCTTCCCAGTGCTGATAGAGCGCCTGTTCGATGGCGTTGTGATTAAAAGTCTTTTCCATGGTCTCGCCGTAATCTGGATGGATGGAGTCTGGTGTTGATTCTTTATGGATCAATTGGTTGCAGTCAGGGCTGCGCCGGATCCGGTGCGGCAAGGACGGGCTGATCCCTCATTTCGAGGGCATGGCCTGCCTGGCGATAGTGCTTGTAGCGCTCGCGAGCTTGCTGCTTTTGTGTTTCGTCAGTGGGGACAAAATCTACCACTTGAGCGAAGTGTCCTGCAAACAAAGGTGTCGCAGTGGCCAGATTGATGAGGCGGGCGTAGCGCCGTTTCGGTGGCTGATAGCCGATCTCCACCGGGGCCATGCCGCTTTCGCCCTGCAACTGGTGCGGCACAAAGCGCTCCGGCGGCAATTGCCACAACAGTTCGTCCAGACGCAGGGCCTGGGCCTCATCGTTGCAGAACAGGTAGATATGGCCCGCCCCCCACGACTCGGCCGCGAGAGTGCAGGCCAGTCGCTCGACGGCGGAGGCCTGCGCGTCATCCTGTTCGCTCATCAGGTAAAAGGTCACTTGGCTCATCAGGTTGATCCCGTTTTGCGGTGACGGACTGTTGACCGCCTCATGAGGCTGACGGGGCGTTTCCCGTCCGCAGCTCACTGATTCAAGAATGAAACAAGGAAGAGGCGGGCCTCTTCCTTGTGGTTCAGGGTAACGCCAACCCTTCCGATGCAGCCATCGGCAGGGGCCGGAGAGTTACTCTTTCTCTTCGATATCCACGCCAGCCCGGTTCAGCAGGAACTGGGTCAGCAGGGGCACCGGACGACCGGTAGAGCCTTTATCCTTGCCACTCTTCCAGGCGGTCCCGGCGATATCCAGGTGGGCCCAGTTGTACTTCTTGGTGAAGCGTGACAGGAAGGCGGCCGCGGTGATAGTACCGGCCGGACGACCGCCGATGTTGGCCATGTCGGCGAACGGGCTGTCGATCTGCTCCTGATACTCGTCAAACAGCGGCAGACGCCAGGCGCGATCACCCGCCTGCTCGGAGGCGTTGAGCAGCTCGTGGGCCAGCGGGTTGTGGTTGGCCAGCAGACCCGAGGTGTGGTGGCCCAGCGCGATGACGCAGGCACCGGTCAGGGTCGCCACGTCGATCACGGTTTCCGGATCGAAGCGGTCCACATAGGTCAGTGCATCACACAGCACCAGACGACCTTCCGCATCGGTGTTGAGCACTTCGATGGTCTGGCCGGACATGGAGGTAAGGATGTCACCCGGGCGATAGGCGTTGCCACCCGGCATGTTCTCGCAGCCTGCCAGCACGCCGATGACGTTGATCGGCAGTTGCAGCTGGGCCAGCGCATGCATGGTACCGAGCACGGAGGCGGCGCCACCCATGTCGTACTTCATCTCGTCCATGCCGTCGGCCGGTTTGATGGAGATTCCACCGGAGTCAAAGGTCAGACCCTTGCCGACCAGCACGATGGGCTTGGCATCCGGATGACCCTTGTATTCGATGATGGCCATCATAGCTTCGTTGTCGGAGCCGCGGGCCACCGCCAGATAGGAGTTCATGCCGAGTTCGGCCATCTCCTGCTCGCCCACCACCTTGGTGGTGATGTTGTCGTAGGCATCGGCCAGACGACGGGCCTGGGAGGCCAGATAGGCCGGGTTGCAGACGTTGGGCGGCATGTTCGCCACGTCGCGGCAGACCCGCACACCCTTGGCCACGGCCAGACCGTGAGCGATGGCTTTTTCACCAATGGTCAGTTCCCGACGCGTCGGCACGTTGAATACCAGCTTGCGCAGCGGGCGACGTGGCTCGGCCTTGTTGGTCTTGAACTGATCGAAGCTGTAGAGGCCCGCCTTGGTGGTTTCTACCGCCTGGCGCACCTTCCAATAGGTATCCCGACCCTTGACGTGCAGCTCGGTGAGGAAGCAGACCGCTTCCATGGAGCCGGTTTCGTTCAGGGTGGTGATGGTCTTGTTGATGATCTGCTTGTACTGGCGTTCGTCGAGTTCCCGCTCCTTGCCGCATCCGACCAGCAGTACGCGCTCGCTGAGCACGCCCGGTACTTGATGCAGCAGCAGCATCTGGCCTGGTTTCCCTTCCAGGTCGCCACGGCGCAGCAGCGAACTGATATAGCCATCGCTGATCTTGTCCAGTTGTTCGGCAACCGGAGAGAGGCGACGAGGCTCAAATACGCCGACTACGACGCAGGCGCTCCGTTGCTTCTCTGGACTGCCACTCTTTACACTGAACTCCATGGAATCTCCTACATCCTAAAGACAAAAGGCACCTTTTATTGAATAATGCGGTGCTTGTTGGGGTATCAGAGGCGGAGCGAACAGCCACAGGCTCCGCAGTTCAAACTGGTAAAAATCCAATATACGGCCCTATTTTTCAGGCATTCGACTAAAAACACAAGTTTACTTGGGAATGACTGTGATCGTTTTCCGATATTTGTTCAGGGAAACCCTGAAAACCCAGCTGGCAGTGTTATTCGTATTGCTGCTTATCTTTGTCAGCCAACAATTTATCAAGATCATCGGTGACGCCGCCGATGGCGAGGTGCCGACACGTCTGGTCTCCACCCTGCTGCTGCTCAACTTGCCCAATATGGCGCTGTTGATGCTGCCTATCAGTCTTTTTTTAGCCATTTTGTTTGCCCATGGTCGCCTCTACGCCGAAAGCGAGATGACGGTGATGCATGCGGTCGGCTTCAGCCACCGTTTTGTGATGCGCAGCGCCATGTTGCTGGCCTTGCTGACGGCGGTGGTCGCGGCGTTCAACACCGGCTGGATCGCCCCGCAGGCCAAGGAGCGCGAGTATCAGGTGATCGACGAGTTCAAGGCGGATCCGGGTATCTCCTTCCTGCAGGCGGGCCGCTTTATGGAGCTCGACAAGGGGCGTCTGGTTGCCTATATCCAGGATTTGAACGACAACGGCTCAAAACTGCAAAAGATCTTCGTGCTGCAGCGGGCGGAGGGGAACAATCCTCCCTCGGTGGTGGTGGCGACCGAAGGGGTGGTGACGGTCGATGAGAACGGTCTGCAGTGGCTGACCCTGATGGATGGCTCCCGCTACGAGGGGAACTTCTCCGGCAAGCAGTTCCAGATCTCCGATTTTCGCGAATATGGTCTGGTGATCCGCCAGCAGGAGATGGAGCGTTCCAACCGCAAGGCGGCGGCCAAGCCGACCATGGAACTGTTCGGTACCCAGGACAACGCCATGATGGCGGAATTGCAGTGGCGTATCTCGCTGCCCCTCTCCATTCCGGTGCTCACCCTGCTGGTGGTACCGCTGGCGCGGGTCAACCCCCGTCAGGGGCGCTACGCCAAGCTGTTGCCGGCCATCATGCTCTATCTCTCCTACTTCCTGCTGCTCAGCGCCGCCCGTTCGGCCATCGACAGCGGTCGGCTGCCCTACTGGCCGGGGATGTTCCTGGTGCCGCTCGGTTACCTGCTGTTTATCGGCCTGCCCCTCAATCTGCAGGGCACCAGCTGGTGGAACGGGGTGAAAGGGCGCTATTTCAACAGAAAATCAGCATGATGCTGCAACATAGGAACTTCTGCTGATGTTTGGCATTCTCGATAGATATATCGGTAGGGTCATCTTTATGTCGATCCTGCTGTGTGAAATCACGCTGGTTGGTCTGGCGGGGCTCATCAAATATGTGGAGCAGCTCAAGTCGGTCGGTGACGGCAACTACGACATGATCAACGCCCTCTACTATGTACTGCTCTCCATGCCCAAGGAGGCGGTGCTCTTCTTCCCGCTGGCCGCGCTGCTGGGTGGCCTGATTGGTCTGGGTCAGCTGGCGACCAGCTCCGAGCTGGTGGTGATGCAGGCGGCGGGTCGCTCCAAGATCAGTATTGTAATGGCGGCGCTCAAGACGGCGATCCCGCTGATGATCATGGTGGGGCTGATGGGGGAATATGTGGCCCCCATCGCCAAGCGGATGGCCGATGACATCAAGGCGGGCGCGCTGTCCGAAGGTCGTCTGACGGTTTCCGCCTACGGGGTGTGGGCTCGCGATGGCAACAACTTCGTCAATATCAACGGGGTGCGTAACGATGGCGCCCTCACCGGCATCACCCTCTATCGCTTCACCCCCGAGCGCAAGCTGATCGACGTGGTGCAGGCGCAGGAGGGGGTGTTCGAGCGCCACCACTGGCTGCTCAAGCAGACCCAGGTTACCCGCTTCGACGATCCCGCGCAGATCCGCAGCGAGCAGCATGACAAGATGGAGTGGAGCTCGGAGCTGACGCCCAAGCAGCTGGGGGTGGTAAGTATCGACCCCGAGAACCTCTCGGTCTCCGGTCTGCTCGACTACATCGGCTATCTCGATGCCAACAAGCAGGATGCCGGTCGCTACAAGCTGGAGATGTGGCGCAAACTGCTGTCACCGCTCTCGGTGGTGGCGATGATCCTGCTGGCATCCTCCTTCATCTTCGGCCCGCTACGCTCGGTGAGCATGGGGGCACGGATGCTGATGGGGATCATGACCGGCTTCGCCGTCTATGTGAGTGATCGGGTGTTTGGCCCCATCAGTCTGGTCTATGCGGTACCGCCGATTCTGGCGGCTATCGCGCCCAGCCTGCTGTTTGGCGGTATCTCCTTCTACATCCTCAGCCGCAAGCAGTAATCCGCACGAGGTTATGAGGAAATGCAAAGAGGGCACCTGTTGGTGCCCTCTTTCGTTGCTGCATTGATCCGGGATTACTTGTTCAACAATTCCAGATTTTCCTGCTTGCTCAGCACAATCACTTCGCACTCGGCCCAGATATCCTGAAACGCCCGCGGACGCTGGCGGTTGAACAGGCACATCAGGTTGCCCAGACCAAAGGCGGCGGTAGCGAGACGGATCAGCGCCTGGGTAACGCGGATGTGGCTGCCATCCTCGTTCTGAATGCGCAGCCGCCAGGCGCGCATGCCGACGGTCTGGCCAGCGCGGGTCCAGAACCAGGTGTAGAAACCGCAGATGACGAAGGCGAGCCACAGGGTGTAGATCAGGCTCAGGTGGTGGCGGGTCAGCAACCAGACGGTATCTTCACCCGCCGGTACGCTGGCCATGCCGGTGACCAGCAACAGCTTGGCGACACCCATGCCGATGAAGCCAGCGATGATCAGCAGCGAAGTCACCACCAGCGCATCATAGATGAGGGCGCCGAGGCGACGCATCAGACCCGCTGACGGGTATGGCTGAGTGGCGGGAGAGGGGGATTTTTGTTGGACTTTTTTAGGCTTGGCCATCGTTTTTATTCCATTAAGATGATGGCGGCATTCTATGTAACTGGCCCTGCATCGGCAAGGCGTTGAATAAATGAACAAACGGGAGTGTTCAATCGAAAAACACCTTGCATGGCATCGCGCCATTCGTATAATCCCTCGCAGTTGCCCGGGTGGCGAAATCGGTAGACGCAGCGGATTCAAAATCCGCCGGTGAATAACCGTGTCGGTTCGAGTCCGACCCCGGGCACCATCAAATTCATGACAAAAGGCCATCAGCAATGATGGCCTTTTGTTTTTTAGCGTTCCTGCACATTGGAGCGTTACTGTTGAGCTGGCAGTACTTCCCGTTACCTCTTGGTATCCCTTCTCTTTTCCCGCTCTCCGTTATTTCCTTTTCTTGATGTGGCCGCCGGCATCACCGCCAGCGGCCTGTTTCTATTGCGGTTTTCTTTCCAAACCTTGCTGCATCAGAACATGATTGCTGCGTTACCCCAGCAGGGCAAACAGCAGGGTGCCGAGGCTGCCAGCGAGTGTCAGCGCGATGATGGCTCTGGGTGTGCCGTGCAGCTTGGTCCACATAAACAGGCTGGTAAGGGCCAGCAGCAGCAGGGCCAGGGCGGCGATATCGCCAAACAGCTGCCAGCCGAGGCCGGTGCCCATGCCGCGGTGCAGCCGGTTGAGGCTGGCGGCAAAGTTGGCCAGTTGCAGGTCGGTACGTACCAGCAAGGTCCCCTCGACATAGCTGGCGGCCACGCTCTGGCTGAGGGTGACGCCGCGCATTTCCCACTTGGCGGGCAGGGTGAGCGGGCCGTTCGGGGTGGGCAGGGTCTGGGCCGGGGTGATCATGGTTCGCCCGTCGGTAAAGGTATCGGGATAGCGCTGTTGCAGCAGGCTTTTCAGCTGCTCCGGGCTGGTGAGCGGTGCCTTGAGCACTATCTCTTCACTCGATTTGTCGGTGTGGGGGCCGGGGATGGGCAACACGGCACGGTGTTGCAGCCAGAGGCCGGTGATGCCGTACATCAGCATCAGGACGAGGGTAAAAAAACCGGCCCAGGCATGGAGGCGGCGTACCCATTTGTTGTTGTGAAGGGGAACTCTTCTGCGTTTCATCGTGGTTGCTTCATAAAAAACTGGCCAGCAAGGGCTGGCCAGTCGGGGTGGTTGTCACAGAGATCAGAAACGGTAGGTTCCGGTCAGACTCAGCTGACGGGGTGTGCCCGGCATGATCTGGTTGGCACTGGTGGCGCTGACGAAGTACTCGTGGTCGGTCAGGTTTTCGGCGCTCAGCTCGGCTTCCCACTGCTGCCAGCGATAACCGGCGCGCGCATCGAAGCGGGCGTAACCGGGCAGTGTGGTGGTGTTGGCGTTGTCGGCGAAGCGATCGCCCACCGCCGTTACGCCGGTTTCACCGAACCAGCCTTGCTCGCCACTCTTGTAGCCGAGATAGAACTGGCCATTCTGGCGGGAGACGTTCATCGGGCGCTTGCCCTGCAGATCCGCATCCGCCTTGACCTGCTCCGCATCCTGAATGGCGAAGCCGCCACGCAGGTAGATCTCGTCGGTCAGCTCGGCACGGGCGCTCAGCTCGACCCCCTCGGTACGCTGCAGGCCGGTGAGGATCACCTTGGTGGGATCCAGCGGATCCTTGGTGCGCTTGTTGTACATCTCCAGTCGATAGAGGGAGATCGTGGTCGCCAGCTTGCCGTTCAGCCAGTCACTCTTCACACCCCCCTCGTAGAGGCGGGTGTGCTGGGGTTCCAGCCCGTTGTTCTTGTCACCCGGGGTGATGCCGATCAGCTCGCCGCCCACTGGAGTGAAGGTCTTGCTGTAGGAGGTGTAGAAGGCGTGATCCTCGAGGGGATTCCACACCAGACCGAGGCGCGGGCTCAGGCTGTTGACCGAGACGCTCTCCTCCTTGTTGAGGTCGTAGCGGCGACTGGTGACGGTGAAGTCGTCACGGCGCAGCCCGCCAACCAGATGCCAGTCACCCAGGCTGAGCTGATCCTGCAGATAGAGGCCATTGCCGCGCACCTTGTGTTTGGCGTCGCTGGAGAGCTTCATGGCGCCATTGTAGGTAGGCAGTGAGCCCGGGTCGTAGAGATTGCCAGACGGAATGGCGGTGGCGTTCTGGTAGAGCTTGGGTGTGCGCTCCTGCCAGTTCTGCTCGAAGCCGGCCAGCAGGCGATGTTCCACCGGGCCGGTCTGGAACAGACCTTCTGCCTCGGTGTTGCTGATCAGGTTCTTCGCTTTCAGATCCTGCTGCCAGCGGGAGCGGGTCACCTGATCCCCTTTGACGCTGGTGACATAGGTGTTGTCAAACTGGCTGTCGAGGGTGGAGTAACCGAGCTGCTGGCGCAACTGCCACTGATCGTTGATATCCCAGGAGAGGCGTGAGCGGGTGGATTGTGCCACGTCATCGATGAAGTCGCGGCTGGTATCGCTGTAGACATACTCTCGCGGCACATCGGCCGGACGGCCATTGACCCCGGGAATGCCGCGATCCGGGGTGCGGTCATGTTCGTTGCGCTCGTACTGCACCAGCCAGTTGAGGTTGTCGCTGATCTCCCAGTTGGCGGAGGGGGCCAGCAGGGTGCGCTTGCTCTTCACGCCGTTGCGGAAGCTATCTTTGTCCTCTTGCGCCATGTTGAGGCGCAGTTGCACCTGCTCACTCGCCTCGCCATTGAGGTCGGCGGCCAGTCGCTGACTGTCAAAGCTGCCGACCCGGGCGGTGACGCTGGACTCCTGCCCTTTTTGCGGCTTTTTGCTGACCCGGTTGACGATGCCCCCCGTGCTACCGCGGCCGTAGAGCACGGCAGCCGGGCCCTTGAGCACTTCCACCCGCTCGATGTTGCCGAGATCCCGGGTGTACTGCATGTCGTCGCGGAATCCGTCGAGATAGAAGTCGTTGCTGGCGCTGAAGCCGCGGATATTGACCCCGTCGAAGCGGGTATCACCGCTGGCGTTGACCCCGGGAATGCCGCTCAGGGCTTCACTCAGCGTCGGTTGGCCGAAGGCGGTCAGCTCGCTGACCTTGACGCTGTCGATGGTCTGGGGCACCAGCTTGGCTGGCGTATTGGTCCGGGTAGCGGTGGCAACTTCCTGATGCTGGGAGCGTTTGCCAACCACAGTCATGGTTTCATCGGTGGCCTGGGCAGTGAAGCCGGTGCCCAGCAGTGCCAGCGAGACCAGCGTTCTGCGAAAGTGAGGGTGCTGCATATTCAATATTGACTCTTTGGATGTCGACCTGACGGCTCGAACATATTGATTTAATTATAATTAGCCTGACCCGTCAAAGCGGGATGCCAATGATATTGATTTTCATTTGTCTGGCAAGGTGAAAATGGATAGGGGCATTGGAGGAGGGTTGTGCGGTCGGGGGAGCTCGGCTGAAAAGCAGAGCCATTGCAGCAAACCGCGCGAACGGAGCAAGGGAAAAAGGGCGTAGCGGAAGAGAAAGGTGCGAAATGTGAAGCGATATCCGGCCCGATATGTCGGGCCGGATGGAGGGTTCAGTGGGTACGCAGCAGTCGGCGGGTGAGGGGCTGGGTCGCCAGCAGGCGATAGGCCAGCAGAGACGATCCCAGCAGCAGCGGCACTTTGGCAATCTCCCACAGGATGGATGCGCCCTGCGGGCCGAACACGAAGAGCCAGACCACCAGCATCATGTGCAGGCAGTAGATCCCGAGCACTTTGGGGGCCTGGCGTTCAAGCCAGCTGCCCTTGCCCCACTCGGGGTTGGCCAGCAGCAGGCCAAACAGGCCGATAGCCCAGGGAAGGGAGCCGAGCAGGAAGTCGTGGCGGGTGAGCGGCACTGCGGCAAAGTGCTGCAGCGCCCAGGCTTCACAGCCATAGAGCGTCACCCCAGCCAGCAGCAGTTGCCAGCCGGTGCGGATATCCGGCTGCCACTGACGCTGGCGCAGCAGGGCACCAAGCGCCACAAACAGCAGGGAGAAGAAGGGGCCGTTACGGGTGAGCAGTGGCCACTCGGCACCCAGCAGCGGCTTGGCATAGGAGCCCCCCAGCAGCGCCAGCAGGTAGAGGCCAAGACCCAGCCAGAGGGCGAGCGCTGGTCTGCCAAGCCGGTAGCAGAGTGCCAGCAGGGTCACCGCCATGATCAGGGCTGGCAGGAACCAGAGGTGAATCATGCCGCCCACCAGCCAGTCATTGAGGGGGTCGCCGAGCTGGAATTGCCACTGCCCGCGCAGGGAGGCCAGATAGCCTTGCTGCACGGCATCAAGCGGATTGAACGGCACCAGCAGGTAGACCAGACTCCACACCAGCCAGAGCATCAGCAAGGGGCGGCAGTAGCGCCAGGCCACGGTCAGCGGCGCCTCGCGACTCAGTCTCGGCTGCAGAAAGTAACCGGCACAGAGGAAAAACAGCGGCACGGCAAAGCGGCATAGCTGGTTGATGGTGCCGCTCAGCCAGAGCCAGGATCCACTTCCCCACAGGGCGGGATTGAACGGATTGGCGAAGGGGGAGACGTGAATAGTCATCACGGCCAGAATGGCCAGTACCCGCCCGCACTCGATACTGGAAATACGCATGGTGGCTCGTCGTTACAGGGGTTGTGATGGCACGCTAAAATTCTTGCCGAAAACTTACAACCAATTGATTCTATTAGTGTGAATCACGCTGTTGAGTAGTTACGTTTTGTAACGGGATGGCGGAAGGTGTTACCTGTAGCGGGAACTGGATCCCATTTTTTGGGCGCGCTCATGCAGATAAAAAAAGCGAGGCAGGTGCCTCGCTTGGTTGGGGATCTCGAGCTTACTGGTGAGTCAGTATGCTGCTCTGGTTGGCTGCTAGGGTGGTTCTGCCCGAGCTCTCCAGCCAGGTTTTGATCCGCTTGGCATCGGCGACCCTATCGTTGGTGGTCTCGGCATTGAGCAGCACCATGATCACCGGCTCGCGATTGACCTTGGTGCCCAGCACCAGACAGCGGCCCGCTTCGCGGATATAGCCGGTCTTGGAGAGGGTGAACTCCCATTGCCCTTCGCGGATCAGCCGGTTGGAGTTGAGGTAGTGCAGCTGACGCTTGTTGGTGCGCACATAACTCTGCTCGTCGGTGGAGTACTGGCGGATCAGCGGATAGGAGGCGGCTGCGGCGGCGAGTTTGGCGAGATCCTGCGCGGTGGAGACATTGCGCGGGTTGAGCCCTGTGCTGTCGGCGTAGCGGGTATTCCACATCCCCAGCATGCGGGCTTTGGCGTTCATCGCCTCGACAAAGGCACGCTGGCCGCCGGGATAGTGGCGGGCCAGCGCCGAGGCGGCGCGGTTTTCAGAGGACATCAGGGCGATATGGAGCATTTCGGCGCGACTGAGCCTAGAACCGATGGCCAGGCGCGAGCCGGTTCCCTTGATGCGGTCGATGTCGGCATTGGTCACGGTGAGCATTTCGTTGAGGCGCAGGTTGGCATCCAGCACCACCAGCGCCGTCATCAGCTTGGTGAGTGAGGCGATGGGCATTACCCGGTTGCCGTTGCGCTCGGAGATCACCTCGCCGGTTCTGTGGTTGGCCACCACGAAAGCGGCCGAGCTGAGGTTGGGCACATCCCGTCGCTCGAGAAAGCCGCTGCTGCTCTTGCTGCTGGCGGAAAAGGGGTTGGCATGGGCACTGTCCATAGTGGCCGGCAGCATTACTGCGCCAAGCAACAGGGGAAGGAGGGAACGCATCATCATGATCAGCTCTACCGGACGAAATACAGGGATATCTCGCTAAGTTATATGTCGTGAACTGGCGCTTCACAATCATTCTCACCTTGATATTGATAATTTACGGCGTTGAGCGCGCTCTGACGGCGAGGAGAGCGTAAAGGAGGTCTCTATGGAGTCTTTTTTTACATTGAAACTATGGACTGGCCGTGATGGCGAGCGGAAGCCGGCGCTAAAAAAATCGGGACCAAAACGGTCCCGATAGGCATGGAGCATTGCTTGCCGTTTAGTGGGTATCTTCCTGCTTGATCTTGAAGCGCATGGCGATCACCACGAACAGCAGCGGGCCAATGATGGTCCAGACGCCGGTGGAGATATCGCCGGAGATAAAGGGGGCCACCACGGTAAAGACGTTGCCGAAGGCGACTAGGATCAGGCTGATGCTGGTGGCCAGCAGTACCGAGCCGGTGCTCTTGAAGAAGATCAGGTCCTTGTCCAGCGCCGGGTTGTTGCGATAGCGATACCAGGCGTAGATGAGGAACATGTAGGGCAGGGTCATGCCGACGTTGGTCATGGTGATGATCAGCTCATAGAGGGCGGCGGCCCCTTCCGGGTTGATCAGGGTGAAGATGGACTTGGCGGCAATGAACAGACAGACCACGCAGGCTTGCACCTTGAGGGCTTCAATGCGCACGCCATTCTCGTTCTCGCGCTGGAAACGCTCCGGCCAGAAGTAGCTGGGGGTGCCGGTGATAAACTGGCGCAGCGGCGCGTAGGAGAGGGCAATAAAGGCGCCCAGATAGCTCAGGAACATGCCAAGACCGGCAAAACGCATGAAGATCTGGCCCAGCCACTCGCCACCGAGATGGCGCCCCAGCTCCAGCATGATGATGAAGAGGGCGGAGAGAGAGGTGATCCCCTCGGCCGGGAAGTCGCTCCAGCGCATGATGGAGCCGACCGCCAGAAAGCCGATGATGTAGCAGAGCACGATGAAGGCGCCGGAGAGGAAGATGCCGCGCTTGAGGTCGCGCTCGGGATCTTCCAGCTCGTCAGCCACCCCGGCCATCGCCTCGACCCCGCCGTAGGCGAAGATTGCGAACACCATAAAGCCGAGGAAGGGGATGATGTCGTTGAAAGCGGCATTGGGAGACGCCGTCAGCGATGCCTGGGTGAAGGGCTCCTGCAGAGTCATGCCGCTCACCGCGAAGGTGAAGACGCCGCCGACCAGCAGCAACACGTTGAGTGCCACCACGGAGAGACCGCCGATGGCCGCCACTTTAGCGAAGCGGGCGCTACCCAGAGTGATGAGCTTGGTGACGGTGGCAACCAGCGCAATGGCGACCACGCCCAGAATAAAGGGGCCGAAGTCGATGCCGGTGCTCAGGGTGACCGGGATGACGGTGATGTCGCGGCCAAACAGCATGAAGGAGAGGGGCACCCACATGGAGAGCGCCTTGCCAAACATCCAGATGACGTAGGAGGCGAACCACATGGTCAGACCGATAAAGGCGAATCGGGTCGAGACCGAGTGGCGCATCCAGGTAAAGATACCGCCCGCCTCTTTGCGAAAGCCGGTACCAAACTCAATCATCATCAAAATGAACGGGATGAAGAAAAACAGACCGCCGATCACGAACATCGGAATGGCGGCATATCCCATTCGGTAAAAACCGATCCCGATATTAGTGACGCCAAATACCGATGTTAATATCATCAATATAAAGGCGCCCAACTTCAGCTTTTTTGCCGACATATTAAAAACTCCCTGATGGTGCTGGATTTAAAATAATCAAAAATTAAACAGACGAAACTGGGCCCATTAATAACGCGGTAGCGCCATGCCATCCTGCTGTGGCGGGCGCGATCGGGTCATCTCTGACCGGGCTGGCTTACCCGTCAGGCGGTCAATGAATGTATGGGCGGAGCGGCATGGTCTGTGCCATGCGCGGTATTGGTCAGCGTTGCCGAAAATTAACTGTGAACGATTTTATCATTAATGCTGATGGGCAGGTAAGTTTCCCGAATGAAGCTGAGGTTGAAATAAACAGACCTGCCAGTTAATTGATACGTTGCGGATGTAAACATTTACGCCCGGGCCGAGACTTATTTCCATTATTGGTATTCGGCATATTTGGCGGAGTGAATTACGCCATCCTGCCTGATAAATACGCACCAATGGCGACAGCGCTTATCCTCCCAGCCGGGTCAGCAGCACGCCGCCAGTGATAATGGCCGCCGCCGTCAGCCGCATGCGCCCGAGCGGCTCTTTCAGCAGCCAGACCGAGAGCAGCATGGCAAACAGCACACTGCTTTCGCGCAGAGCCGCGACCACGCCAATGGGGGCTTGGGTCATGGCCCAGATAACAATCCCGTAGGCGAGCAGTGACATGGCACCTCCGGTGCGCCAACCAGTGCATATTGGCGGATCTGGCGCCATGCGTTGCGCTTTTGGTGGACGAGCAACACCAGCAGCATCGCCAGCCCGGTACAGGCAAAGAGCCAGAGGGTGTAGCGTACCGGTTCACCCCCTGCGCGGGCGCCGGCCCCATCCGAGAGGGTATAGGTCGCCGTGAACATGGCCGTGATCAGTGCCGCCCGAACCGCTTTGCTGTCAAGGAGCTGCTGCCCGCCTCGCCAGGCCATCAGCAAGACCCCCATGATCAGCACGCAGGCGCCGATGATGCCGCCGTAACCGGGGTAGTCCCCCAGCAATATGGCACTTAACACCATGGCGAGCAGTGGGGCACTGCCACGGGCCAGCGGATAGATCTGGCCAAAATCGCCCTGATTGTAGGCATGGCTGAGAAACAGGCAGTAACCGATATGGAACAGGACTGAGAGGCCGAGCCAGGGCAGCTCGGCAGCAGAGGGAAGCCCCATGGGCAGCAGCGCCACGGCGGCGATAAGCCCTGAGAAGATCGCCACCAGTGACACGCCCACCAGCCGCTCTTCGCCAATTTTGACCAGCGCATTCCAGCTGGCGTGAAGCAGGGCTGCCAGCAGAACGGCAAAAAAGACGGTGGTGCTCATGGGAAAGGACTCTCGGGCGATGTGGGTCAACAGCATACCCGCCCGGAGCCTGATTGGCCGAGATCTTTATCAAGGCATCGGCTTTGCGGGGCTCGCCTCCTGCGTGGTGGCGTTACCCAGCTGCCCCAGCACCAGTTTGGGATGGGGGGCGGTCTGCAGCGGAATATCCTGCAACTCTGTTCCCTGCTGATGGCGATGGATGATCCCGGCGGCCATCTTGCCCAGCGCCTCGTAGCTGCTGATGGTGCCAACGCTGCAGCCGTGTTCGACGAACAGCTCGGCACTGCAGATGCTAGGGATGGCAGCTTCGTTGAGCGCATTCAGCAGGCGGGGGGCGATGGAGAGCAGATAGCTGTCTGCGGCCAGAAAGACGATGTCGTTTTTGGCATCCTGTTGCAGCCGCTTCAGTTCGTTGTCCAGCCGCCGTGGGTCAGGGGCCATTCGCCAGGTGACCATCTGCCACTGATAGCGTTTCGCTTCATTGAGCAGCATATCGGCCACCAGCAGGGTGTTCTGCTCACGGGGGTTGAAGGGTAGCAGCAGCCGTTTTCCGGTGGCCAGATGCTCGCTGGCGTTGGCCAGTTGCAGTGCCATCGGCACCATGTTGCTTACCCCGGCCACCATGCTGTTCTGGGCTTTGTCTTCCGAGAGGATGTCAGCCCCGACAGGATCGGATACCACGTTGAAGATCAGTGGCTTGCGGTTTGCCACCAGACTCTTGGTCATGGTGGTGGCGGTGGTGCCAAAGGTGTAGATGTAGTCGTATTCGGCCAGTTTCGGCAGCATCTGCTGGCGCAGCATGGTTGCCAGCGCCGTACGATCCTGATCGGCGTTATAGGTGGTGATGGTGGCCTGATAGCCAAGGCGGGTCAGCTCTGCCCGAAAGCCCGCTTCGGCTGCGGTTTCACCGCGCCACAGCACCATGGCGATAGAGAGGGCGTGAGCGGGAAGAGCCAGCAGCAACAGCAGGACGAAAGGCAGCCTGACCATGATCATCTCTCCGGCGATACATCTACTGTTGAGCCTAGGCCACTTTCTCCGGTCGTGAGCGACGCTCAGCAAAAAGCGCGATGGCAAGCCATCGCGCTTTGGGGATCCGCAAAACCTCGATTAGAAGTCGTAGCGGGCAGCCAGCTGGAAGTCATCCTTGTTGGCAGTCGCTTTGCCGGCAACGCTGTCCAGATTGTTGATGCGGTACTCGCCAATCACCCGCAGGTTCTTGTTGAATTTGTACTGGGCACCCAGGGTGTAGTAGTCAATGGCATCGGTTTTCTTGCCGCCAGTGACTTCCTGCTCCTGTTTGTTCCACAGGGCCATCAGACCGAAGCCGTTCTCGAAGTTGTAGCCCAGCGCGGCTTCCCAGCCGGTATGGTCGGTGCCACTTTGGACAAAGTCAGAGCCATCGGCATAGCTCAGAGCCGCATAGGCCGCCTTGTTGTCGAACTTGGCAGAGATCAGCCACAGTTTGGCGTCTTCGGTATTCTTTTCCTGACGTTGGCCAACGTTGTAGGCGGTACCCAAAGACAGATTGAACGGGAAGGTGTAAGCCACGGCTGCACCATAGGCTGGGTCAGCTGCGGAGGTCTTGTTGCTGCTCTTGTCTTCTTCTTGGCCGCCATCAAATTTGTAGCTGGCATCAAACTGGAAGCCATTGAACAGGCCGGAATACTTCAAAACAGAACCGGCGCGGTTGGTGGCGAAGGTGTCGGTCTTGGCGCCCAGCGCTTCGTTGCCGTAGCCGTCGGAGAGGGAGACATCAGTCCAGTCGGCCAGGAAGCCCGGGGCCCCTTTCTGGCGACCGAAAGTCACGGTACCCCAGTCAGCGCCTACACCGGCAAAGGCCAGACGGGTGCGCAGGTTGTCTGTGCTTCCATCTTTACCCAAGGTCTTTTCGCTGTCGTTGATGTACATCTGCACTTCGTACTGGGCCAGAGCCTTCAGGCCGCTCTGGATCTGGGTCTCGGCCTTGGCACCGAAACGGACAAACTGGTTTGCCCCTTGCTTGGCGCTGTAATCCTTGGTGCCATTCGGATTGGCAGTATCGACGTTTTCTTTCTTGTCGCCGAAGAATTGGCCAGCGTAGATACGGCCATAGAGATCCAGCATGGAGGTGTCATTTTTGTACACTTCAACGGCTTGAGCCTGGAAGGCTGCGGTGAGAGCCAGTGCCACTACAGTCAGCTTTTTCATCTTAATCCCTTGTGGTGTTGCAAGCTTTTGTTTTGAAAACGGGGTCATGCTAGGCAGCAGGGATGACAGCGGGGTGACAGTTGGATGAAGAGTCGATGGCAATTGGGTTGCAATTGGATGAATTGGCTACATTCTTGCTCGCAGCGGCTACTTTTGTGCGCAAAGGTTTGCCCTTGTGGTAGAATGCCGCCCGTTTTCGAGCTCCATAGGTTGGATATGCGATGAGACGTGAACTGGCAATCGAGTTTTCCCGAGTGACGGAAGCGGCTGCACTGGCTGGCTACAAGTGGCTCGGACGTGGTGACAAGAATATCGCTGATGGGGCGGCCGTAGCGGCCATGCGCCACATTCTCAACCAGATCGAGATCGATGGTGAGATTGTGATCGGCGAAGGTGAAATTGATGAAGCGCCGATGCTCTATATTGGCGAGAAGGTTGGTACCGGACACGGCGACGCGGTGGATATCGCGGTCGATCCCATCGAGGGTACCCGCATGACTGCCATGGGTCAGGCCAACGCGCTGGCCGTGCTGGCAGTGGGCGACAAGGGTTCTTTCCTGAAAGCGCCTGACATGTACATGGAAAAGCTGATCGTCGGGCCCAAGGCCAAAGGAGCCATCGACCTGGATCAGGCTCTCGAGCTGAACCTGAAGTCCGTGGCCAAGGCGCTGGGCAAGCCGCTCTCCCGTCTGACCGTCATTACCCTGGCCAAGCCGCGTCATGACAAGGCAATCAAGGAGATGCAGGGTCTGGGCGTGCGGGTGTTCGCCATTCCTGATGGTGACGTTGCCGCCTCCATCCTCACCTGTCTGCCGGACAGCGAAGTCGACATGCTGTATGGCATCGGCGGCGCACCGGAAGGGGTGATCTCCGCGGCGGTGATCCGCGCGCTGGATGGCGACATGCAGGCCCGTCTGGTGCCGCGTCACCGCGTCAAGGGCGACAGCCCGGAAGTGCGTGCGCTGGGCGAGCAGGAAATTGCCCGCTGCGAAGCGCTGGGCATCGACGTCAACAAGGTGCTCAAGCTGGAAGACATGGCGAAGAATGACAACGTCATCTTCTCCGCCACCGGCATCACCAAGGGTGATCTGCTGGATGGCATCACCAGCGATGGCGTGATGGCGACCACCGAGACTCTGTTGATCCGTGGCAAGTCGCGCACCATTCGTCGTATCAAGTCGATCCATTATCTTGAGCGCAAAGACAGCGTGGTACGCGATATCATCCTGTGATGATGGCTCGCTGAACCGGCTGTGTTGTCTGAAGCCCGATCGCCCGTGCGGTCGGGCTTTTTGTTGTGTGCCAGCTACGTTTGTGCCGCCTCTTCGGCTATGGTGGCTCAGACCGTCCCAAAGGAGTGGAGTCTATGGAGTGTCGTAGCGGCTGCGCTGCCTGTTGCATCGCCCCCAGTATCAGCAGTGCCATTCCCGGTATGCCAGATGGCAAACCGGCTGGCGTCCCCTGTATCCAGCTCGATAGCGCCCTTGGCTGCAAGATCTTCGGTCAACCGGAGCGGCCGGCGGTGTGCGGCGGTTTTCGCCCCATGATGGATGTGTGCGGCAGCCACCGTGCCGAGGCTATCTGGCTGATCGGCGAGCTGGAACGGCTCACCACCTGACGAGGGCAGGGCGAAGAGATAAAAAAAGAGGCCGCATCATGCGGCCTCTCGCGTTTCTGTTTGCCGGGGATCAGACTCCCGCCAGTTCCAGTGCCTGACGATAGTACTCGTTGGCCTTGTTGGTAAGGCGGCGTTTGTCCATCAGCTGGCCGAGAGCGTGATAGGCGGCGGCGCTCGGCGCCCGCTCCACCTCCTGCTCCAGCAGCTTCTGGGCATCATCCAGCTGACCGGCCAGCAGATAGAGCTGGGCCAGTGCGGTGTCCACCTCCGGTTGCCCCTGCTGTTTTTGCAGCAGCGCCAGCAGCGGGTGGTAGCTGTCGAGTTTCAGCTTGGGCAGGCGAGCCAGCAGCTGCGGCATCGGCTGTTTGCGCAGCGCCTCCTGCCACAGGGTGGCGGCTTCGCCGTCGGCACCCAGCTGGCGCAGCAGATCGCCGTAGCAGGCCAGCAGTTCTGGCTCGAGGCGCAGTTTGCGCGGCAGATCCTGCCACACCGCCTTGAGGGTCTCGAGGCTGCCGGCAGCCTGTTGCAGGCGACCAGACCAAGCCTGTTGCAGCAGATCTTCTTCCTGTTTCGGGGTCAGCTTGCCCACCTTGTGCAGGCTGGGAATAAGGTCGCACAGGGCGCTCCAGTCCTGACGGGCCAGATGCACCTGACGCAGCTGATCCAGCACCATGGGGTGGCGCGGGTTGAGGGCGTAGACCGACTCCAGCATCGCCAGCGCGGTATCGTACTGGCCCTGCTCGATTTGCAACTGGGTCTGGGTCAGGGTGAGCGCCAGCTCTGCCTTGGGGTTCTCCTCCTGCGCTTTTTGCAGGTATTGATCCCGGCGGGCGTCGTCACCACGGGCCTGTGCCGCCTTGGCGGCGCTCAGGTAGTTGAGCAGCGGGGTGTCGCTGTTGCTGGCCCCCTTGATCAGCAGCTTTTCAGCCTGACTGTAGTGCCCTTCGGCCATTGCCAGGGTGGCGGCGACGGTCTGTTGATTGGCCTTGCGGCGGCGGCGCGAGCCGTACCAGCCGAGGGTCTTGCGGCGCAGGCCGAATACCCGACCCAGCAGCCACTCGACGATCAGCAGGGCGCCGTAGAACAGCACGGCCAGGATCACCGCGCTGGTGACGGAGGATTCGATGGTGTAATTGCCAAGAGCAATCAGCACATAGCCCTTGTTACCGGAGGCTTGCGGGCCAAAGATCAGCCCTGCGACCATCACGGCAACCAGAATGATTATACGGATCATGGTGCCCTCCTCAGCTGCTGGCCAGAATGCGTTGCAGGCGTTCGGTCAGCACCTGCTCCAGTATCGCCTGGGTCTTGAACTGTGCCGGATAGTCGATCTGGATTTGCTCACCCTTGAGCTTGTCGATCTCGCCCTGCATGTAGCGGGTGGCGCTGTTGTCGGTGTCGAAATACTGGGTCAGCCAGCGCTGGGCCTTGTCCAGGCTGTCTTCGTAGAGCGCCTGCTGCTCGCGATAGACGGAGAGCTGGGCCTGCAACAGCTTGGTCTTGAGGTTTTCACGCAGGAAGATCTCCTGTTGCGGCGAGAGCAGCGCCTCTACTGCACCATCGCGGCGGCGGATGGTGACGAAGTTCTCGGTGAACTTGACCCAGTTCTTCTTCAGGTTGCTCTCCCACTCGTCGGGATTGGTGCTGACAGCCTGATCCGGTTCGGCCTTGGCTTCCGGCATGCTGACGGTGGAGAGGGGCAGCAGCTCGATCTGGTCGGACAGTACCGCCAGCTTGAGGGTCAGCCCCTCGCGGTCGATGCGCGGCATCCCCTTGAGCTTGGCGATATCCTCGGCCAACGCCTTGCGGATCGGCATCAGGCTGGGGTCGTTGAGGGCAGCGATGCGCTCGTCGGCATTGCCGAGCAGGGTGATGGCGGAGACGAGGTCATGCTCCAGCCACAGCTTGCGGCCCGCCATCCGTACCAGATACTCGGATTCGGCAAGCATCCAGTCGTTGGGGCGCTTGTCATTCAGATCCAGTACCCGGTTCTGCAGACCCTGCATCTCCCCCTGCAGTCGCTGCTGGGTTTGATCCAGTGCGGCCAGCTGCTCGGCATCCTTGCTGCTGGTCTGGTCGATCTTGCTCAGGGCGCTCGCCAGCTGCTGCTTGAGCTGGGCCAGTTCGGCCTGCTGGGCCACGGCGTTCTTGTGACCGTGCAGATAGAGACCGCCGGTCAGGCCAAGGGCCAGCAGGATGGCGACCCCTCCCAGTACGGCACCGGAGCGGCTCTTGCTGCCATTGACCGCAGCGGTCGGCTGGGGTTTGACCTGGGATTCTTGTTGTTCTGTCATTCCATCTTCCTCAGTTCCAGTGCGGCCGTCATGGCCTGGTTGGATGCACCTTGGGCAATCGTGATATGGATAAAGCCCGCGGAGTGGGCCATCTCGGCCACGCGCGGGCTGGGGACCACCAGCAGGCGGTCAAAAAGCCAGGGCCGCTGGTGGTCGGGAACCAGCTCCAGCAGCCGTTGCAGCAGTTCACCACTGGTAATGAGCAGGCTGTCCAGCCCCGCTGCCTGCCAGTGGTGGGTTAATGTGTCCCCGTCTAGCTCGGGGTAGTGGCGCTCATAGGCCGCACAATAGTGCACCAGAGCACCGCGTGAGGCCAGTGTGCTGGCGATGAGATCCCGCCCGCCATTGCCGCGCAGGATCAGCACCCGTTTGCCTGCTACCTGCTGCAGGGCGGGCAGGGCCAGCAGCCCTTCGCTGCGCGGGTCATCCGGGCAGCTTGCCGTGATGCCGATGGCGGCAAACGCATCTGCGCTGGCCTGACCCACCGCAAAGTACTCAATATGTGGCCAGGTCTGACCAGTTTGCAACAGAAAATCGTGTGCAAAATGAACGGCATGGATGCTGACGGCGATAACCGCGTCAGCACTGCGCAACAGGTCGGGCAGGAGAGGGAGTTCACTGCCCGCCACGGTTTCCAGCAGCGGGCTGCAGAGTGGTGCATGGCCGTGCTGGCGCAGCAACTGCACCAGCTCGGCGGCCTGAATGGCCGGACGCACCACCAGCGGGGTCATGCGCGGTAGACCTCGGCCAGGATCTCGTCGGCACCGGCTGCCAGCAGGCGCTGGGCCAGTTGCTCGCCGAGGGCCTCACCATCGGCCAGCGGGCCGCGGATCTCGTCGCGGATCACCTGGCTGCCATCCGGGCTACCCACCAGACCACGCAGCCAGATCTGCTCGCCTTCGACCAGTGCGTAGGCACCGATGGGGACCTGACATCCCCCTTGCAGGGCGCGATTCATGGCGCGCTCGGTCAGTACCCGGGCGCGTGTTTCGGCGTGCTCCAGCGGCGCCAACAGAGCGTGCAGCTCAACATCGTCGAGGCGGCATTCGATGCCGACGGCGCCCTGACCGTTGGCAGGCAGGCTCTGTTCCGGCTCGATAAAGGCGGTGATGCGGTGCGCCATCTCCAGTCGTTTCAGACCGGCGGCGGCGAGGATGATGGCGTCGTATTCACCGGCATCCAGCTTGGCGAGGCGAGTGTTGACGTTGCCACGCAGGTCGCGGATCACCAGATCCGGGCGGGCGGCGCGCAGCTGGCACTGGCGGCGCAGGCTGGAGGTGCCGACCACGGCCCCTTGCGGCAGTTCGGCAATGGCCTTGAAACGGTTGGAGACGAAGGCATCACGGGGATCTTCCCGCTCGCAGATGGTGTGCAGGCCGAGCCCCTCGGGGAACTCCACCGGCACATCTTTCATGGAGTGAACGGCGATATCGGCCCGCCCTTCCAGCATGGCGGTCTCCAGCTCCTTGACGAACAACCCCTTGCCGCCCACTTTGGCCAGCGGGGTATCGAGGATCTTGTCACCCTGAGTGCTCATGGGCACCAGTTCGACCTGCAACTGCGGGTGCAGGGCTTCGAGCCGGTCTTTGACAAAGTTGGCCTGCCACAGGGCCAGCGGGCTCTTGCGAGTGGCAATTTTCAGGGTTCGGGCTGCCATATCAATCAGTTGTTTCATTTTTAGAAGGAAATCGATATTACCACCCTTTGCCCGGGCTTTCATGGCGGAGCCGGCAAAAGCGGGGCCAAGCTCAAAAATGCATGCTGAAAATGATTTTCATTAAGCAAGTTGTGTTGATTAATTCATTGAATGTATTGGAATTTAATGATTTCCCCTGATACTTGATGTGGTCATACCAGAAATAATCTGGTGTTTAGCTGAAGGCTTGTTTACCACCGCTGTTTGCATTGTTAACATGATCACACTTTTTTGACGTATCCCCCCTTTTGGTGCGTCATTTTCACTTAGGTGATAGGCAGGGCATTGCAGGAACACATCGATACGCTGGTTGCGCGTTATGACGATATTACCCGTCTCAAGACGCAACGGGCGTTAGGCCTCATGAGTCGCTATGGGCAGCAGGTATTCCAACTGCTGCCTGTCATGCTGCACTTCAATCATCCCCTGCTGCCCGGTTATGTCTCCGGTGATGTCCCTCATGGCATCTGGAGCTTCAGTGCCACCGCCGAGCAGCAAGCCTTTATCGATGACCTCTGCCGCAACGCCAACTGCCAGAGTGGTCTTGCCACCCATGATCGAGCCATTCAGGGGCTCTACTCCATGGGCAGCACCTCCTCCATCGGCCAGTGCTGTCACTCCGATCTCGATATCTGGGTCTGCCACGTGGCCGGTTTGTCGCAGGAGCGGCTCGATCTGCTGGAGCTGAAGTGCCAGCAACTCTCCAAGTGGGCCGAACAGCGTGGGGTCGATCTCAACTTCTTCCTGATCCCGGAAGACAAGTTCCGCCAGACCAACGATGCCCAGATGCAGGGGGAGAGCTGCGGCAGTGCCCAGCACCTGCTGCTGCTCGACGAGTTCTACCGCAGTGCCATGCGTATCGCGGGCAAACGCTTGATCTGGTATCTGGTGCCCACCGAGTGTGATGATCACTACGATGAGTATGTGAACGAGCTGTTCGAGAGCGGCAAGCTCAAGCAGGACGACTGGCTCGATCTCGGCAGTTTTGACCGTATTCCGGCCGAAGAGTATTTCGGCTCCGCCCTGTGGCAGCTCTACAAGGGGATCGACTCCCCCTACAAGGCGGTGCTCAAGTCGGTGCTGATGGAAGCCTACTCCCACGAGTATCCCAACACCCGCCTGCTGTCGATGATTGGTCGCGACTGGTTCCAGCACAACGAGGGGATGCACTACCGGCTCGACAACTACTGTCTGATGCTGGACAAGGTGACCAACTACCTCAAGTCCATCGGCGACATGGCTAGGCTCGATCTGGTGCGCCGCTGCTTCTACCTCAAGGTGTGTGACGGTCTCAGCAATCCCAAGGATGATCACTCCCCCGAGTGGCGCCGCGAGCAGATGAGCCAGCTGGTCTCCTACTGGGGCTGGAGTCAGGACAAACTCTATCAACTCGATCATCGCCATGAGTGGAAGATCGAAGAGGTGAAGATCGCTCACGCCGAGCTGCTGGAAGCCCTGATGCAGAGCTACCGCAATCTGATCCAGTTCGCCCGCCGCAACAACATCAGCGAGTCGATCAACCCGGAAGATATCGGCATTCTGTCGCGCAAACTCTACGCCGCGTTCGAGAGCCTGCCGGGCAAGGTGCAGCGGGTGAACCTCAAGATAGCGCCAGATCTGAGCGAGCCGGATCTCAGCTTCGTGCAGGTGCCTCACGGTCGCCTCAACCGCGCCGGCTGGTATCTCTACAAACATTCTCTGGAGCCGGTGGACATCATTGGCCGCGCGCCGCTGGAGTTCAACGGTTACATCAGCAAGCTGGTCTCCTGGGCTTACTTCAACGATCTGCTGACCCCCCAGTCGCGGGTGCACCTGTTCAATCAGGGCTCGGATCTGCACATCGACAATCTGCACCAGTTCTGCCGCGATCTCTCCGGCTGCTTCCCCGAGAAGTACCCGCTGGCCACCAATCTGGCTCTCAGTCGGCCGTGCGAGATCCGTCAGCTCTCCATCTTCCTCAACCTGGAGATGGACCCGACCAGCCACTGGGTCGGTCAGGTGATCGAATTTGACGCCAATACCGTGGATGTCTTCTCGTTTGGTCGCAATCAGGAGTGTCTGGTCGGTTCGGTGGATCTGGTCTATCGCAACTCCTGGAGCGAGATCCGTACCCTGCACTTCCAGGGGGATGAAGCCGTGGTCGATGCCCTCACCACCATCCTCGGCAAGATGCATCAGGATGCTGCCGCCCCCGAGATGATCGAGGTGTTCTGCTACAGCCAGCACTTCCGCTCTCTGGTGCGCTCCCGCTTCCAGACCCTGGTGGCGGAGTGTATCGACCTGCGTCTAGCCCGCGACAAACAGCAGCTGGTCAAGACCATGGCCCTTGGCCGCGAGAAGTACGGCATCTTCTTCGAGCGGCGCGGGGTGTCGGTGAAGAAGCTGGAAAACGCCATCGATTTTTACCGTCACATCTCCCACAACAAGCTGGATCACCTGCCGCTGCGGCTCGACAAGACCCACAGCCAGCATCTGCCGAGCATCGTCGATGCCTACGCCAGCGAAGGGTTGGTGCAGTTCTTCTTCGATACCCGGGATGCGGGCACCAACATCTATATCCTCGATGAGGCGAACAGGGTGGAGATCTACCAGCACTTTGCCGGCAACAAGGATGAGCTGGTGGCGGGGGTCAACCGCTTCTACACCTCCAATCACGAGCGGTTCAGCGATGATGGGCAGTTCATCAACTTCAACCTGCCCCAGTACTACGAGATAGTACAGGTGAATGGCGAGCTGGATGTGATCCCCTATCGCAGTCAGGGCACTCTGCGCGAACAGGTGCCGCCCGCTCGAGAAGTGGGTTGATCCGTCAGTTGGAATCGCCATAAAAAACGGCCTGCAGATGCAGGCCGTTTGCTTTTGCGGTTGTTCATGCGCCGAGACGAGCCAGCAGCCAGCTGCGAATGTCGCCGAGCTGAGGACGGCAGATCTCGTGACGCATCGGGTACTCGTGCCACTCGGGGGTGAGTCCGGCGCTTTCCAGCCGGTTCTTGGCATCCCAACCGAGCGACAGGCTCACCACATCGTCGTAGATGCCGTGCATGTAGCAGATGGGCAGAGTGCGAGCAGCCTCGCTCATCTCGCCGAGCAGCTTGTCGGGGGCGGCCAGATAGGTGGACATGCAGAGCAGGCCCGCCAGCGTTGCCTGATAGCGCAGCGCGGTGAAGGAGGCAATCACCCCGCCCTGAGAGAAACCTGCCAGCACGATATGCTCGGGGGCAAACCCGTCGGCCACCAGCTGATCGAGCAATGCGGCAATCTGGTCGGCTGATTCACGGACATGGGACTCCACGGCCCGCTCGGCGGGATCCTCGAAGCTCCTGATGTCGTACCAGCCGCGCATCTTGTAGCCCATGTTGATGGTGATGGGGCGCTCGGGGGCATCCGGCAGCAGGTGACGCACCGGTAGCTCGGCGGGCAGGTCCAGCGCGTCCACCAGCGGGGCGAGACCGGCGCCGGAATCACCCAGCCCGTGCAGCCAGATCACCGCGTGACGGGCGCCCTGCGGGTGCAGGTCAATCATGGGAACACCACATCTTCGCCCGCCTGGGCGGTGCAGGATTGGCTCAGCAGTGCCTTGAGCTCGTGGCCGAAGCGGTTGTCGATCCAGGTGTCACCCTGCAGTTCGAAGTGGAAGCCGTTCTCGCGGGTGGCGACCCAAATCTGATGCAGTGGCTCCTGCTTGTTGATGATGACCTTGGTCTTGTTCTCGAAAGAGAGGGTCAATACGCCGCCGCTGCGTTCGCAGTCGATATCCGGATACCCCTCGTCGAGGGTGTCTTCCACATATTGGAAAAAGGCGTCGGTCAGGGCGTGATACTCGTGATCCTTCATCGGTTTATCCTGTTGCTTTTAACAATGTGAGTGCGATTATAGAGGGCCAAAAATTTTTTCGCAGCGAACCATTATGATCACCCAGTTCACCAAGTGTCTGCTTGCCACTCTTCTGTCCCTCGGGTTGGCCGCGTGCGGTCTGAAGGGGCCGCTCTATATGCCGCCCCCCGAGCAGCCACAGAGCCAGAGTACACCGCAAGCAGCACCGCCTGCGACCTCCGAGGCTGCCACCGAGGCCGCGCCGCACTAATGCCGCACCCATTCTAGGAAGGAACCGCCCCCTTGGATCACTTTAACTACGACGCCGACGGCCAGCTTCAGGCCGAGCAAACCTCGCTGCAACAGCTTGCCGAGCAGTACGGTACCCCGCTTTACGTCTACTCCCGTGCGACCCTCGAGCGCCACTGGCACGCCTTCGACAAGGCCGCTGGCGATATTCCCCATCTGATCTGCTATGCGGTGAAGGCCAACTCGAACCTGGCGCTGCTCAACCTGCTGGCCCGACTGGGCTCGGGGTTTGACATCGTCTCCGGTGGCGAGCTGTCGCGGGTACTGGCGGCGGGCGGTGATCCGGCCAAGGTGGTCTTCTCCGGCGTTGCCAAGAGCGAGGCCGAGATGCGCTTGGCGCTGGATAAAGAGATCCTCTGCTTCAATCTGGAGTCGGAAGCCGAGCTGGAGCGCCTCAATCGGGTGGCGGGCAGCATGGGCAAGAAGGCTCGCGTCTCGGTTCGGGTCAATCCGGATATCGATGCCGGTACTCACCCCTATATCTCCACTGGCCTCAAGCAGAACAAGTTCGGCATTCCCATCGAGCTGGCGCCAGCCATCTATCGCAAGGCGGCCGCGATGGCGAACATCGAGATCGTCGGGGTGGATTGCCATATCGGCTCGCAACTCACTGAATTGAATCCCTTTATGGAAGCGGCTGACAAGTTGCTGCGGCTGATCGACGGTCTGGCTGCAGAAGGGATTCATATCCATCATCTGGACGTGGGGGGCGGCCTTGGGGTCAACTATGGTTCCGAGCAGCCACCCCATCCGACCGAGTATGCCGAAGCGCTGAAGCAGAAGCTGGCGGGCCGGGATCTGACCCTGCTGTTCGAGCCGGGCCGCGCCATCGTCGCCAATGCTGGCGTGCTGCTGACCCGGGTCGAGTACCTGAAGCCGGGTGAGACCCGCAACTTTGCGCTGATCGATGCCGGCATGAACGACATGCTGCGCCCCTCGCTCTACGGCGCCTGGATGAACATCATCGAGGTGGATAGCCGTGCCGGTCATGCTCCCGCGCTCTATGACGTGGTGGGCCCGGTGTGCGAGACCGGCGACTTCCTCGGCAAGGAGCGCACTCTGGCTATTGCCGAGGGCTCCCTGCTGGCAGTGCGCTCGGCCGGTGCCTACGGCTTTACCATGTCATCCAACTACAACACCCGTCCGCGCGCTGCCGAAGTGCTGGTGGATGGTGCCGAGGCGCACCTGATCCGCGAGCGTGAGCAGTTGGCCGATCTCTGGCGCGGTGAGCACCTGCTGCCCTGATGCAGTAGATAGAGATGACAGAATTTTACAGCCCTGACAGCACAGGAGTGCGCGATGTGTACAGATTGTTCCAGGATGCATGGGGCTGTGGCCAATGACTTCATAGTGGTTGATGGTGAGTATTTACAGCCCTAACAGCACAGGAATGCACGATGTGGATAGATTGTTCCAGGATGCATGGGGCTGTGGACAACGACTTCATGGCGCTTGGCGACCCTTGGTTCGGTGAATTTTTACAGCCCTAACAGCACAGGAATGCACGATGTTGATAGATTTTTCCAAGATGCATGGCTTGGGCAACGACTTCATGGTGGTGGATGGCGTCACCCAGAAGGTATTTTTCAGCAATGACGTCATCAAGAAGCTGGCAGATCGCCACTTCGGGATCGGCTTTGACCAGCTGCTGCTGGTGGAGCCGCCCTATGACCCTGAACTCGACTTTCACTATCGCATTTTCAATGCCGATGGCAGCGAGGTGGAGCAGTGTGGCAACGGTGCCCGCTGTTTTGCCCGTTTCGTGCGTCTCAAGGGGCTGATCAACCGGGATCGCATCGCGGTCAGTACCGCCCGGGGTCGCATCGTGTTGCAGCTGGAGGGGGAGAATCAGGTCACGGTCAACATGGGTGTTCCCCAGTTTGAGCCGGGCAAGATCCCGTTCCGGGCCCAGAAGGCAGAGAAAACCTATCTGTTGCGGGCGCAGGAGCATACCGTGATGTGTGGCGTGGTCTCCATGGGCAATCCCCACTGCGTCATCGAGGTGCCTTCGGTCGCCGATGCGCCGGTCGAGACGCTCGGTGCCATCATGGAGCGCCACGAGCGTTTTCCCGAGCGGGTCAACGTCGGCTTCATGGAGATGGTCAATGCTACCGAGATCAAACTGCGTGTATTCGAGCGGGGCTGTGGCGAGACCCTGGCCTGCGGCACCGGTGCCTGTGCGGCGGCGGTGATTGGCATCAGTCAGGGCAAGCTCAAGGAGCGGGTCACCGTCAGTCTGCCGGGCGGCAAGCTGACCATCGCCTGGAAGGGGCCGGGCCAGCCGGTCTACATGACAGGCCCCGCCGAGCATGTGTTTGACGGCCAGATAGAGGTTTAGCCGATAAAGGTTCAGGTACGGGGGGCGCTGGCCCCCTTTGCCCATGATGTCGGGGCAGCAAGCCCCATTTCTCTGATGGATCAACCAATTTATGAGCGAACTCAAACGGCAGGAGCAATCGGTGGATGAAGCCACTGTGCTGGAGTACCTGGCCCGTTATCCCGAGTTTTTCCAACGCCATGCCGCCGTGCTGGACCGGATCCGTATTCCCCATGAACGCAAAGGGTCGGTCTCGCTGGTCGAGCGCCAGCTGGAGCGCCAGCGCGAGCGGATCGAACAGCTGGAGCAGGAGATCACCGAATTGATGGGGATCGCCAGCGAGAACGAGCGGATCTTCCGGGTCTATGCCGATCTCTACGGCGAGCTGTACGGTTGCCAGACCCTGTTCGAGGTGAGTGCCGTGATGGGCAAGGCTTTTGTCCAGCGGCTGCGCCTGACCGGGCTGCGGCTCTGGCTCAATCCCAAGAAGTTTGCCCTGAGCGGGCCAGAGCAGCGTTTTCTGGCACAGGGCAAGCAGCTCGAATCCCTGCTGGGTCAGCGTCTACCGGGGCAGGATTACTACTTTGGCCGCCTGAGCCAGAGCGAGAAGCAAGCGCTGTTTGGCCACGATGTGCTGGTCAACTCGGTGGCCCTGATGCGGCTCGGCGAGCTCGGTGTGCTGGCCTTCGCCAGCTCGGATCCCGGCCACTTTACTCCCCACAACGACACCCTGCTGCTGGGCCAACTGGGGCGCCTGCTGCAACTGCGTCTGCCCGAGTTGACTCATGGCTAGAACACCGGCCAGGGCGCCCGCCAAAGCTCCCGTCGTCGCACCGCCACTGCCTGCGGAACTGGCGGACGAGCTGGCGGCCTTTATCGAATACCTGAGGGTCGAGCGTCAGCTCAGCCCTCATACCCGCAATAACTATCAAGCCCATCTGGAGGCGATGACCGCCGAGCTGGTGGCCCTGGGGCTCACTGACTGGGGTCGGCTCGAGGCGAGTCAGGTGCGCACTCTGGTGACCCGGATGCACAAGGGGGGACTTGCTCCTCGTTCCCTTTCCACCAAGGTCTCGGCCCTGCGCAGCTTTTGCGACTGGCAGGTGCGGCAGGGGCGGCTGACCGCCAATCCGGCCCGCGGCATCGTCACCCCCAAACAGGGGCGGCCGCTGCCGAAAAACCTCGATGTGGACGAGATGCACCAACTGCTCAACATCACCGACGAGCAGGATCCGCTGGCGGTGCGGGATCGCGCCATCATGGAGTTGATGTACTCCTCAGGGCTGCGTCTGGCCGAGCTGGTGGGGATCAATCTGGTGGATCTGAAGCTCGACGACCGTCAGCTCAAGGTGACCGGCAAGGGCTCGCGGGAGCGGGTGCTGCCCATAGGCCGGATGGCGGTCGAGTGGCTGCAGAAATGGCTCAAGGTGCGCCCGCTGCTGGCCGGGGATGAGAGCGAGGCGCTGTTTGTCTCCAGCCGCAAGCAGCGGCTGTCGGCCCGCTCGGTGCAGGCCCGCCTTGATGGCTGGGGCAACAAGCAGGCGCTCAACGCTCATGTCCACCCCCACAAGCTGCGCCACAGCTTCGCCACCCATATACTGGAGTCCTCCGGCGATCTGCGGGCGGTGCAGGAGCTGTTGGGACATGCCGACCTCTCTACCACCCAGATCTATACCCACCTCGACTTCCAGCATCTGGCCAAGGTTTACGACAGCGCCCACCCCAGGGCCAAGCGTGACCCGGATGCGCAGGACGATGAATAACGGGCCCTGAGCCCCGTTGCAGAGGAGAGTCCATGCACTTCTATCGCCGCTGGCAGCCGGTTGCTGCCATCTCGTTTGACCTCGATGACACCCTCTATGACAACGGCCCCGCCATCGTGCGCGCCGAGCAGTGGATGCTGAGCCATCTGCGCAGCGAATATCTGGCCACCGCCATGCTCGACAAGCCGCGCTGGCTGGAGTTAAAACGCACCGTGTTGCTGGCCAGGCCCGAGCTGCGCCACGATGTCAGCCTGGCGCGCCAGCAGACCATCCGCGCCGCTATGGTGGCGGGGGGCATGGCCGACCAGCAGGCCAGCCGCGAGGCGGAGCAGGTATTTGCTGCGTTTCTGGCAGAGCGCTCGAAGATCGAGGTGAGCGAGTCCACTCATCAGCTGCTGGCCAGACTGGCCGAACGCTATCCGCTGGTGGTCATCACCAACGGCAATCTGGATCTGGTTCAGGCAAGGTTGGATCGCTACTTCACACTGGTCTGCAAGGCGGGGGCGGGCGCCAGAATGAAACCGGCACCGGATATGTTTGAGCAGACCCGCAGCGCCCTCAAGCTGCCAGCGGAGCGGATCCTCCATGTGGGGGATCATCCCGAGACCGATGTGCTGGGGGCTCGTTTGCACGGCTTTCGCGCCGCCTGGCTCAACGAACGGCAGCAACCGTGGCAACAGCTGAAACTGTTGCCGGACGTGGAGCTGACGGCACTGGAGGAGCTGGCCGATCTGCTGCTCTGATGTCGCTGGCGGGTTGCCACGCTCAGGCGGTAATGGCTGTCAGCGAATAGCGATATATGGCAAGGGATTACGCCCGCTATTTGCGACAAACCAGCCCGAGCAGGGTGTAGCGGCCGCGCTGGTTGACGCGGCAGTAACTGATGCCGACGGGCAGCACCTGCTGCAGGGTGATGGCGCTGTTCTGATAGCGGCAGACCAGATAGAGCGGGCGCAGGCTGCTATCGAGCTGGCTCCAGTAGTGGATCTCGTCGCTGTCGCCATTATCCGGTTTGAGCTGGGCCAGCTCGGCAGGATCTCCATCGAACAGGGCTAGATTATCGAGCCGGTGGCTGAGGGTTTCGTCCGGTTTGCCATCGTCATTGCGGGTGAACGCCTGCCAGCCCTGCTGCGGGGTCAGCAGCTGCTGGCGAGTCTCTATGGTGGCGGGACAATCAAATTGCAGGCTGGCGGCAAGGGCCAGGGTGGTCAGTAACATGGCTGCGGTTCTCTCTTCACGTCCTCAATACGATGTCATGCTACGTCATCTTCCGCCGAACAGCTTCATCAGTTTATCAAGCAGATCAAGCTGTTGTGGTGGTTGCTTCATGGCTTCCGCTTCCCGCTCCAGCAGCGCCTGCTGCTCCTGCTGGCGGTCGCTCAGCACCCGATAGAGGGGCTCGACCAGCGACTCGCGCTGCATCACCAACTCCTGAAACATTGCCTGATTGATGCGATAGGTTTCGACGGTGGCCACCGCCCGTACCGTGAAGGAGCTGGGCTCGCCGGTGAGCAGGCTCAGTTCACCAAAAAAGTCTCCCGCGTTGAGCGTACCAAGCTTCAGCTCTCGCCCCTCGACATTGACCACCATCTCGGCTTCCCCTTTGACCAGCACGAACAGCCAGTTGGAGACATCCCCCTGCTCCAGCATGATGTCGCCGCTGACGAAGGGGGCGAACTTCACCTGATCGGCCAGTTGGAGCAGCTCATTCTCCTGCAACATGGCAAACAGCGGCAGCTTGCGCAGGGTATCGGTTCGTTCGGCGGTGTGGCGTTTGTGGCGGGCATCCAGATGCTGCTTCTCCTTGGCCATAAAGACGTTGAAGATCGGCGGGGTGAGGCGGCGATCGTTGCGACGCAGGGCTGCATCGATCAGGCTGCGCACCATGGAGTCGGTCGGATCGTCGCGAGCCAGGTCGGTCAGCCAGTAGCGCACCGCATAGCGGGCGATGCCCCCCTCGACATTCATCAGCAGGCAGTCCGGTTGCGGATGCTTGGCGACACAGGGGAGCTTGGTCTCCCGCAGGGATTTCTCGATCAGCGCGATGATCTGGGTCGGCAAGGTATCCAGGGTCAGATCGAACCAGACCCAGCGCCGCCACTGCAAGGGTTCGCCACGGCGGCGCCCGAGCACGGTGAAGCGCTGTTTGAGCAGATGGCTGTTGGGGATGACGACTGTCTCCCAGTTGCGGGTCTCGATGGTGGTGGCACGCCAGTTGATCTCCACCACCCGGCCCTGGGTGGTGTCGACTTGCAGCCAGTCACCGATGGCGATGGAGTTGTCGAGCTGAATGGAGACCCCGGCCAGCAGGTTGCCCAGGGTGTCCTGCATGGCGAAGGCGATGACCGCGGTGATGACCGCCGAGGTGGTGACTATCTCCCCGAGCGCCATGCCGGAGGCGTAGAGGCGAAACAGACCCCAGCCGATATAGCCGATGGTGATGACGATATCGGCAATGATCCGCGGGATCCGCACATGGCAGAGGGGGAGCAGAAACTCGAACAGCAGGATCCCCCATATCTTCACCAGTATCAGGCCAGCCAGCAGGGTGGAGATCTCGATCAGCAATTGATGGGGCAGCGGCAGTTTGAACCAGCCCCCTTCCAGCTGGATCAGCAGGATCACCACCGCGCTAATCATCACGAAACTGAGCTCGGAGAGCAGCTCCCGTCGCTGTCCCGGACGGCGCCAGAAGTGGATCAGCATCAGGGAGAGGGTGAGCAGGGTCCAGAACGGGTGTTCGCCAATCCAGATCAGCGTCGGTAGCGCGGTGAGGTTTTCGCCAGCCATAGCAGCACCTTATTGTGGTTTTATTTCCAGCATAGCTGCTGCGGCGCGGGGAAATGGTGCGTTGGGGTGGCAATTTATTTATCCTGTGCAGAACCGGGCAAAGGAGTGCGATTGAGTGAAATTTTCAAAGAAAATCATCTGTTTGATGGCCCTGTTGCCATTGGCTGGCTGCGACCTGCTGGCCGAGAAGTATCGGGTCGAATTCCGGGATGGCTCCTGGCGTGAAATAGCCATTACCCCCTTCTCCAGCGAGGCGCGCTGGCGCGAGGGGTGTGCCACCGGCGAGGTGCTGAGTGATATGAAGGTGCCCATCAAGCGGGGCGACACGGTCAATGGCCGCGAGCAGTTGCTGATTGGTGGCGAGAAGTTCGAGCTGGATGACAACAACCTCTACCGCAGCAACGGCATGGTATTTGGCCATTCGCCTGACCATATCCAGCGCGGGCTCAAGGGGATGGATATCTGCCGTACCCTGCGCCCCGAGCGGGGCGGACTGCCCAAGCTCAAGGCGCGCGGGTTTGGCGACTGAATCGATGAGGGATTAACTAGCCGCCATCAATGCACTGCGTTGGCGGCAGGCATCGCCAAAGGCTTGAAAGATCTTGATGGAGTGGGGGTTTTCATTGGCCTTCCACTCCGGATGCCACTGCACTGCCAGCAAAAAGGGTGACAGTGCGGGAGCATGAAGTGCTTCGATCAGCCCATCTTCGGCGTGGGCCAACGGCTCCAGACCCTTCCCCAACCGGTTGATGCCCTGTCCATGCAGGGAGTTGACCGGAATCTGTTCTTCCCCCATCAGTTCGGCAAACCAGCTACCCGGCAACAGTTTGATCTGATGGCTCGGCCCATACTGCTCGTCGACCGGATCGTCGGCATCCTCTCGGTGATCGTCATAACCCGGCTCGTTATAGACCTTCTGATGAATGTCTCCCCCCAGTGCCACGTTGATCTCCTGCATGCCGCGGCAGATCCCGAGGATCGGCAAACCACGGGCAAGCGCCCCCTTGATGAGGGGCAGATCGAACAGGTCGCGATCCCTGTCTTGCTGTTTTTCTGGCGTGAGGTTCTCCTGGCCGTAGAGGGCCGGATCGATATTGGAACCGGCGCCGCTCAGATAGATGCCATCAGCCAGATCCAGATACTGCTCCAGATCGGTGGTGCCGCAGCAGGTGGGAACCAGCAGCGGGACGCAGCCGCTTATCTCCACCAGCGGCATGATGTATTTGTGGGTCATCACCTGATAGGCGTGGCCGTTGCGGGGCTGGGCGCCCATGGTCATCAGCACGACAGGTTTACGGGTGGCGGGAGGCTGGGGATTTGGCATAGGGCACCTTGATTATCCTTGGCGTTGAAGTCTCATCCTGCGCCTTGGGCAGGCCCTTGCAAACCGGTAGGGCAAGGGCATGCCTCAAGGCATGGTCATGGGATCCCGCGTCGGGCCGGGTGGCAGAATCGTTGGTCAGCCTGGGTAGCGACAGCCTGGATCCTCTCTTCAGTCTGCCAAGGCCGTTCAATATGTCAAACAAAATGATGCAAAATTGTTAACGGTTTTGTTTTGGTCTGCTCTGAAGCGGCGATTTAACGGGGCTGTTGAGATGGGCCGTAATGGCTGGGGTAGCAAAATGGTGGATATATTAAACGCGCAGGGGTGGCGGGGTATGGGGAGAGGAAAAGGCATCAATAGAAGCACGCCTCCGCAAGGGGAGGCGTGTTTCGGGGATCACAGCAGGTCTTCGATCTCGCCGCGCAGATATTGGTACATCTCGCGGTAGGCGACCGGCGGCTTGTTCAGCTCCCGCTCCTTGTTGGCGGAGCGGATCAGCTGGCGCAGCTTCTGGCGATCCAGCTCGTGGAACTGGGACATCAGCTCGTTGAGGGCGCTGTCACCTTCGGTGATCAGGCGCTCGCGCCACTGCTCCAGGCGATGCAGGCGGGCATTCACGGTGGAGTGACGGTTCTTGATGATAGAGAGCGCTTCGGCAATCGGCTCGATATCGCGGCTGCGCATCAGGCGGCCGATGAACTGCAGATGGCGACGGAAGGACTCATCCTTCTTCGGCTTGAGTTTGCGACCCAGCTCGACAGCTTCTGCAAGCTCTTCATCCAACGGGATTTTTTCCAGCTCGCTGTGGCTGAGGGAGACGATCTCTTCCCCCATTTTCTGCAATGCTTCGGCATCGCGCTTGAGCTGGCTCTTGCTGGGGCCCCAGTCTTCGAACTCGTTGTCGTCTTGATATTGACTCATCGGTCTCTTGATTCCTGTCATTCACGTTTGGCGGATATGTTACCAGCTTCTCCCGCTGGGCGCAGGGGTCTGATATGCTTACCCCCCTTTCCTTCTTTCATACAGATGTGAGTTATGGATCAGCAAGACCAAATCCGCCAGGATCAAGCCCATCTCGAGGCCGTGGTTGCCGAAGCCCTGGAGATAGCCAAAGGACTGGGCGCCTCGCTGGCCGAAGTCTCCATCAGCAAGCAGACCGGGTTATCGGTGAACACCCGGGGTTGTGAACTGGAAAGCATTGAATTCAATAAGGATGGCGCCCTCGGCATCGCTGTCTATCGCGATGGTTGCAAGGGATCTTCCTCGACCACCGATCTGAGCAAACCCGCCATTCGTGCCGCCGTTGAAGCGGCCATCGAGATTGCCCGCCACACCTCGGCCGATGATTGCGCCGGTCTGGCGGACGCCGAGCTGCTGGCCTGGGATGCCCCCGACCTGCAACTGTGTCACCAAATCGAGCTGGATCCCCAGCGCGGCATCGAACTGGCCATCGAGTGCGAACGACTCGCTCTGGGTCGCGATGCCCGTATCAAACACTCCGACGGCGCCGGTTTCTCCAGCCATCTTGGCATCAAGGTCTATGGCAACAGCCACGGCTTCGTCAAAGGCTACGCGGCGTCGCGCAACTCGCTGAGCTGCGTGCTGATCGGCGAGCAGGATGGCGATATGCAACGGGATTACGGCTACTCCTCCAGCCGTACCCTCGACGGGCTCTGGAGCCCGCAGCGTATTGCCGACGAGGCGGTGGAGCGTACCGTCTCCCGCCTCGGTGCCCGCAAGATCTCGACTCGTCATGCGCCTGTGCTGTTCCACCCTGACACAGCCTCCGGTCTGTGGGGCCATCTGGTGATGGCCATCAGCGGTGGCAACCTCTATCGCAAGTCGAGCTTCCTGCTCGACAAATTGGGCAAGCAGATCCTGCCCGAGTGGCTCACCATTCAGGAGTTTCCCCACCTGCTGGGCGGGCTCGCCAGTACCCCGTTCGATGGCGAAGGGGTGCGCACCCGCGACATGGATATTATCCGTAACGGCGAGCTGATGAGCTGGCTGCTTACCTCCTACTCCGCGCGCAAGCTGGGGTTGACCACCACGGGTCACGCCGGTGGCATCCACAACTGGCAGGTCTCCAATACCGGCCAGGATTTTCAGGGCATGCTGAAAGAGATGGGCACCGGTCTGCTGGTGACCGAGCTGATGGGGCAGGGGGTCAATATCGTCAATGGCGACTACTCCCGCGGCGCCGCCGGTTTCTGGGTCGAGAATGGCGAGATAGCCTATCCGGTCGAGGAGATTACCATCGCCGGCAATCTGGCCGAGATGTTCAGCCATATCGTGGCGGTGGGTCGTGACGAGGATGAGCGCTCCAGTCTCAAGACCGGCTCGGTGCTGGTAGAGAATATGAAGCTGGCGGGCCACTGATCCCTGTTTCAACAGAACCGAAACCATGAAAAAGGCCCCCTCGCCAACGCGAGGGGGCCTTTTTATCGGCTAGCGATCAGTGGGCTATCAGCCCTTGATGCGCTCGATGCGGCCACCCAGACCCTGCAGCTTCTGCTCGATATCTTCGTAGCCACGGTCGATGTGATAGATACGGTCGACGATGGTGGAGCCTTCGGCCACGAAGCCGGCCAGCACCAGACTGGCGGAGGCGCGCAGATCGGTCGCCATCACCTGGGCACCCTTGAGCTGCTCGGTGTCACGGCAGATAGCCACATTGCCCTGCAGTTCGATGTCTGCACCCATACGTACCAGTTCGGGAACGTGCATGAAGCGGTTCTCGAAGATGGTCTCGGTGACCATGCCGGTGCCTTTGGCGACGGCGTTCAGCACAGTGAACTGTGCCTGCATGTCGGTCGGGAAGGCCGGGTAGGGGGCAGTCTTGATGGTGACCGGCTTGAGGGTGCGGCCAGTCATGTCGAGGGTGATCCAGTCTTCACCCTTCTCAATCAGGGCGCCAGCCTCTTCCAGCTTGACCAGTACCGCTTCCAGCAGGGTCGGGTCTGTCTTGCGGCAGGTGATCTTGCCGCCGGTGACCGCTGCGCCCACCAGGAAGGTACCGGTTTCGATGCGGTCAGGCTGCACACTGTAGTTGCCGCCGTGCAGACGCTCGACACCGTCGATGGTCAGGGTATCGGTGCCCGCACCCTGAATCTTGGCTCCCAGGGTATTGAGGAAGTTGGCCAGATCGACTACTTCCGGCTCGCGCGCGGCGTTTTCGATCACGGTGCGGCCATCAGCCAGGGTCGCAGCCATCATCAGGTTTTCGGTACCGGTCACGGAGACCATATCCATCAGGATGTGGGCGCCTTTCAGGCGGCCATCGACACGGGCCTTGATGTAACCATCTTCGATGGTGATCTTGGCGCCCATCAGCTCCAGGCCGTGGACGTGCAGGTTGACCGGACGGGCACCGATGGCGCAACCGCCGGGCAGGGAGACATCAGCCGCGCCGAAACGGGCTGCGAGCGGGCCCAGCGCCAGAATGGAGGCGCGCATGGTCTTCACCAGCTCGTAAGGGGCGACGTGGTTGTTCACCGCACCGGTCAGCACGGTGACGTTGCCGTTGACCTTGGTGGTCGCGCCCAGCATCTCCAGCAGCTTGATGGTGGTGCCCACATCTTTCAGGCGCGGCACGTTGGAGAGGTGTACCTCTTCATCACAGAGCAGGGTCGCGAACAGGATCGGCAGCGCGGCGTTTTTGGCGCCGGAGATGGTCACTTCGCCGTTGAGAGTACAACGACCATCGATTTTGAATTTGTCCATTTTTACTTCGTTACCAAATCAGGAGGGCAATAGGAATTTACGTTCGCGTTTCCACTCGGCGTCGGTGAACGCCTTGATGGAGAGGGCGTGAATGGCGTTGCTGGCGATCTTGTCCATCAGCGGGGCATAGATGGCCTGCTGCTTCTTGACCCGGCTCATGCCGTCAAACATGTCACCGACGGCGATCACTTGGTAGTGACTACCGTCCCCTTTGACATGGACTTCGGACAATGGCAGAGCCTCGAGGAGTATCGCTTCAATTTCAGAGACTTGCATTATGCGTCCTCAGTTGTGAGCGGGGTTGACTGAAACAGCCCGGCCACCCCGTAGAGGTTGGCCAGGGTATAGAAATCACTGGAGGCGCCCACCAGTTGCGGTGTGGCGCCTCGCGCTAATACGGCTTTGGCCCATTTGACCAGCAGGGCCAGTCCGGCAGAGTCGAGGGTGGTGACGCCGCCGAGCTCAAGCTGGTCGTCCTGCCACCATTCGGCGCGGCGTTGCCACAGGTCATTGACCTGTGGCGCCTGCAGCTCACCGCTGAGGGTCATGGTTTGAGTACCAGCGGCTTGGCGTTGTGCTCGCGCAACTGGGCGATCACCGCATCGATGCCGTTCTGGCGGATCAAACCGCCGAGCTCGCTCTGTTTGGCGGAGAGCAGGCTGATCCCCTCTGCCACCATGTCGAAGGCTTTCCACTCGCCGGTCTTGTTGTTCTTGCGCAGCTTGAACTCGAGGAAGATGTCCGGCTTGCCGGCCTCTTTCACGCTGACGTTGACGGCGGTGATGTTGCCGCTGGGAGCTTTGCCCGGCTCGACCTTGACGGTCTGCTTGTCAAAATGGGCCAGCGCATCGGCGTAGGAGCTCACCATGTACTCGGTGAACACCTCGACGAAGGCATTGCGCTGCGCTTCGGTGGTCTCTTTAATCTGGTTGCCAAGCACCTTGTAGGCGGCGAAGCGGTTGTCCACATAGGGCAGCAGCTCTTCGCGGATGATCACCCGCAGGTGATCCGGATTGCTCTTCACCTGGGCCTGATCGGCTTTCAGGCGGGCAAAGGTCTGCTTGGCAGCCTGATCCACCAGCGCGTTGGGGTCGGTGGCATCGACTGCGGCCTGGGCAGACAGGGAAAAGAGCATGCTGGTCATCAGGCCCAGCAGCAGGGCGATTTTCTTGAACATGATTACTCCTTCTTGCTGTCTGATTTGCTGTCGGAGGATTGGCTGTAGAGGAACTTGCCAATCAGATCTTCCAGCACGATGGCGGATTTGGTGTCTTCAATCAGGTCGCCATCCTTGAGCATCTCGGTGCCCATCTCCTCATCGCTGAAGCCGGGGGCCAGACCGATGTACTGCTCGCCGAGCAGACCGGAGGTGAGGATGGAGAGGGAACTGGTATCGGCGAACTCGCCAGCGCTCTTTTGCATCATCAGGGTCACTTCGGGCACCTGGGTTTTCGGGTCCAGTACGATGTCGCTGACCCGGCCTACCACCACGCCGCCGACCTTGACCGGCGAACGGACTTTCAGGCCGCCGATATTATCGAAATGCGCGCGCAGGGTATAGGTTTCTCCTTCCGGTTTGAAGCTCAAACCGGCCACTTGCAGGGCCAGTGCCAGAATGGCACCAATGCCAGCCAGCATGAAGGTGCCGACCAGGAATTCTACTTTGCTGAACTTCATCTTTACCTTATCCAAACATGACTGCAGTGAGTATAAAATCCAGGCCGAGCACGGCGAGGGATGAGTGGACCACAGTACGGGTCGTGGCCTGACTGATCCCGGCCGAGGTCGGCTTGGCATCATAGCCGTTAAAGAGCGCAATCCAGGTGACCACCAGGGCGAAAATCAGGCTCTTGATGGCGCCCTGCATGATGTCATCCTGCCAGTCGACGGAGGCCTGCATGGCAGACCAGAAGCCCCCTTCGTCCACGCCGAGCCAGTCCACACCGACCAGCTTGCCGCCGAAGATACCGATCAGGCTGAACATAAAGGCCAGCAGTGGCATGCTGATGACGCCAGCCCAGAAGCGGGGGGCAACCACCCGGCGCAGTGGGTCGACCGCCATCATCTCTAGGCTTGAAAGTTGCTCGGTGGCCTTCATCAGGCCGATTTCAGCGGTCAGGGCCGAACCGGCACGGCCGGCAAACAGCAGCGCCGTGACCACAGGCCCCAGCTCCCGCAGCAGGGAGAGGGAGACCAGCGGCCCCAGGCTCTGCTCGGCGCCGAAATCCTTCAATACGTTGTAACCCTGCAGCGAGAGCACCATGCCGATGAACAGGCCGGAGACCAGAATGATGGCCACCGATTGCACGCCCACCACATAGAGCTGCTGGACAAGCAGCGGGAAGTGCTTGCGCGGTTCGGGTTTGCCCGCCAGCGCATGGAACAACATGATGGTGGCGCGACCGACGGAGCTGATAAACCGCACTCCGACCCGCCCCAGCTTGCTTATTTGACTTATCAACATCAGAGATCCTGTAGCAGATCGCCTGCCGGAAAATGAAACGGAACAGGACCATCGGGCAATCCTTTGAGGAACTGCTCGACTTCGGGATTGTGCTCCTCGCGCAGCTGGTCCGGCGTGCCGTGCGCCACCACCTTGCGATTGGCAATGATGTAGGCGTAATCGGCGATGCTCAGCACCTCTTTCACGTCGTGGGTGACGATGACGGAGGTGATACCGAGGGCATCGTTCAGCTCCTTGATCAGCTTGACCAGCACCGCCATGGTGATGGGATCCTGCCCGACGAAGGGCTCGTCATACATGATGAGGTCGGGGTCAAGGGCGATGGCCCGAGCCAGCGCTGCCCGGCGCGCCATGCCGCCGGAGAGCTCGGAGGGCATCAGTTTCGCTGCGCCGCGCAAGCCCACCGCCTGCAGTTTCATCATGACGATGGTGTGGATCAGCTCCTCCGGCAGGCCGGAGTGCTCTCGCAGCGGGAAGGCCACGTTGTCGTAGACCGTCATGCCGGTAAACAGGGCGCCGCTCTGGAACAGCATGCTCATCCGCTTGCGCACTTCATAGAGGCGCGAACGGGAGAGGGTGGGGATATCTTCCCCGTCAAACAGAATGTGACCGGACTCCGGCTTGAGCTGGCCACCGATCAGCCGCAGCAGGGTGGTTTTACCGATGCCGCTCGGGCCCATGACGGCGGTCACCTTGCCACGAGGAATGGTCAGGTTGATCCCGTCATACAACAGCCGATCTCCGTGACTGAAGGTCAGGTCGGAGATGGTGATCAGGTCATTGTTCAAACAATTGTCCATCCGGTGTAAATGAGGTGCGAATTTTATGGGGTAGTCTAGGTCTAAGCAACAGCAAGGAACAACTATTGAACAGGCTGCAAGCCCATTTGCACGACAGTTTTCTGTAACAAAGTGCGTCATTGAGAGCGGGACTTGCCATCCGATTCGCTTATCCGGGCAGACTTTTTTATAATCCCGCAGCTAATTTCGGCCCGGAGCTGTGTCTTTATGTCTGTAAAGCCTGAGAAAGTGTCTGAACTGTTCGATTTTCGTCGCAGTGCCCGCGCGGTGCTGGACACAGAAAAGCAAGCCATTGATGGACTCTATCAGTATCTGAACGACGCCTTCGACAAGGCGTGCGAGATGGTGCTGCGCTGCGGTGGCAAGATAGTGGTCACCGGCATGGGCAAATCGGGCCATATCGGCAGCAAGATCGCCGCCACCCTCGCCAGCACCGGCACACCGGCCTTCTTCCTTCATCCGGGAGAAGCGAGTCACGGCGATCTGGGGATGATCTCCAGTGGCGACCTTATCATCGCTATCTCCAACTCCGGCGAGAGCGACGAAATCCTGGCCCTGCTGCCGGTACTCAAGCGCCGCGGCATTCCGCTCATCTGCATGACCGGTAATCCGGCCTCCACCATGGCCAAAGAGGCCAACGTGCACCTGTGTATCAAGGTGGAGAAAGAGGCCTGCCCGCTGGGTCTGGCACCCACTTCCAGCACCACGGCAACCCTGGTGATGGGCGATGCCCTGGCGGTCGCCCTGCTGGAAGCGCGCGGTTTTACCGCCGATGACTTCGCCCTCTCTCACCCGGGCGGGTCGCTCGGCAAGCGTCTGTTGCTGCGGGTCGGCGATCTGATGCACAGCGGCGAGCTGTTGCCCCGGGTGGGGATAGATGCCACCATCAGCCAGGCGCTGCTGGAAGTGAGCCGCAAGGGGCTCGGTATGACGGCTGTGGTCGATGGCAATGGCCTGCTGGCCGGGCTCTTTACCGATGGCGATCTACGCCGCATTCTTGACCAGCAGATCGATATCCATCACACCCCCATCAGCCGTGTGATGACGGCCAACTGTGTTACCGTAGGTCCAGAGATGATGGCTGCGGAAGCGGTCAAGCTGATGGAAACGAGAAAAATCAACGGATTACTGGTAGTGGATGAAGAGAAACGCCCGCTCGGCGCCTTCAACATGCACGACCTGCTGAAAGCCGGAGTCATTTGATGCAAAACGTACCGACCCTCTATGGTCCGGTGACGCGCAGCCAGTTCGACAAGGCGGCGCAAATCCGCCTGCTGGTGTGCGATGTGGACGGGGTGCTCTCCAACGGCCTCATCTACATGGGAAACAACGGCGAAGAGCTGAAAACCTTCTGCACCCGCGATGGTGCGGGCATGCGAGCATTGCTCAATGCCGGGATCGAGATCGCCATCATCACCGGGCGCAACTCCCGTATCGTCAGCGATCGGATGAAAAGCCTGGGGGTGGCTCATGTGGTGCAGGGGGCTGATAAAAAGCTGCCTCACTTCGAAGCGCTGCTGGCCAAGCTGGGGCTGACTGCTGAACAGGCCGCCTATATGGGCGATGACACCATCGATCTGCCGGTGATGGCCGCCTGTGGCTTGGGTATCGCGGTGGCCGATGCCCATCCGCTGGTGCTGAGCCGTGCCGATATGGTGACTCGGCTTGGCGGTGGCATGGGCGCGGTGCGCGAGGTGTGTGACCTCATTTTGCAGGCGCAGGGCCACGACGATTATCAGCCCGAGGCCTCGGTATGAGCAGACAGACCCTGTTGTTTGCCCTGCTGTTTCTGGTCGCGCTGGTTGCCTGGCAGCTGGGCAAGGTTGAGCTGGTGCCTGAGAGCGCCGTCAAAATCGAAAACTATCAGCCGGATTTTGTCGCCAAAGATCTGGTGACCACCCGTTTTGATATCAACGGCAAGCGCACCGAGCGGCTGGAGTCGACCTACGCCGAGTATTATCAAATCCTCGAGCAGGCCACCTTCGACAAGCCGGTGGTCTACATGTATGACGATCAGGGTGCCGCCGAGTGGAAGGTGACCGCCGAAACCGGCGTGCTCAACACCGGCGACAACGTCATCCTGCGGGACAAGGTGCATCTGGATGGTCTGCTGCCCACCTCCTTTATCTCCACACTGGATACCCCCTATCTGGAGCTGGATCTGGTGACACAGGATGTGCGCAGCAACCGGGAAGTGAACATTCTGGGTCGGGATTTCCAGACCCAAGGGGTTGGCCTCAAGGGCCATCTGGACCGCAAATATTTTGAGTTACTGGATCAAGGCCATGCCATCTATTTCAATGAAAAACGCTAATCTGGCCCTCGCAGCCCTGTTGTTGTGTGGTGCGGTGACCGCCAAAGAGTCCGACTTTGCCGAGAAGGTCTACGTCGATGCCGTCAAACAGGTGGCCGAGATGCAGGACAATCGCATCACCTTCGAAGAGGACGTGACCATCAATCAGGGCACCATCCGGATCAAGGCTGACAAGGTGGTAGTGACCCGTTCCGGCGAGAAAGGAGCCGAGGTGATGACTGCCTACGGTAAGCCCGCCACCTTCTTCCAGATCCTGGATAACGGCAAGCCGGTCAATGCCCACGGCAATACCATCCGCTACGAGCTGAAGAACCGGCTGGTGACCATCACCGGCAACGGTCAGCTCAAGCAGGAAGATAGCCAGGTCAATGGCGATCTGATCCGCTACGACATCGTCAAACAGAAGATGATTGCCGAGAGCAAGAGCCCGAGCCAGCGGGTCAAAACCGTGTTCCTGCCGGATCAGGTAGAGAATTTCGACAAGCCCGCCGACCAGAAGAAGCAGGGAAAATAAGCCATGGCAGTGTTAAAAGCAGTGGGCCTGCAGAAGAGCTACAAGCGCCGCATGGTGGTGAGTGACGTCAGTCTTGAAGTGGGCACCGGCCAGATTGTCGGCCTGCTCGGCCCCAACGGGGCGGGCAAGACCACCTCCTTCTACATGATCGTGGGGCTGGTGCAGCGCGATGCCGGTCTCATCACCATCGACGATCAGGACATCAGCCTGCAGCCCATGCATGTGCGGGCGCGCAATGGCATCGGTTACCTGCCGCAGGAGGCCTCAATCTTCCGTCGCCTGTCGGTGTTCGACAACCTGATGGGCGTGATGCAGACCCGCAAGGGGTTGAGTCGCGAGGAGCGTGAGGACAAGGTTCAGCAACTGCTGGAAGAGTTCAATATCACCCACATTCGCGACAACCTGGGTCAGAGCCTCTCCGGCGGTGAACGCCGTCGGGTCGAGATTGCCCGTGCGCTGGCGGCCGAGCCGCGTTTTATTCTGCTGGATGAACCCTTTGCAGGGGTTGACCCGATTTCTGTGATAGACATCAAGAAGATCATTCAGCATCTGAAAGATAGAGGCCTTGGCGTCTTGATTACCGACCACAACGTCAGAGAGACTCTGGACGTATGTGAGAAGGCCTATATCGTCAGCCACGGCAAGATGATTGCCGAAGGTGCACCGGCTGACATCCTTGCCGATGAGCAGGTCAAGCGCGTCTATTTGGGCGATCAATTCAGTCTATAGTAAGGGGGCATGCCTTCATTTCCTTTGACGAGTGCCTCGCTGAACATAAGGATATCCCGACGTAGATGAAGCCGACATTACAGTTGCGTCTCGGTCAGTCCCTGACCATGACGCCGCAATTACAACAAGCGATTCGTCTGCTCCAGCTCTCCACTCTGGAACTTCAGCAGGAAATTCAGCAAGCGCTCGAAAACAACCCTCTGCTGGAGCAGGAAGAGAGCGAGGCGCAAGAGACCAGTCCGGAAGCGCCGGTGGATGCCAGCCAGCTGGATTCCAGCGATGCCATGGCCCAGGAGCAGATGCCGGACGAGTTGCCGGTGGATACCACCTGGGACGAGGTTTACTCTGCCGGCACCGCCCAGAGTGCGGGCCCCATCCACGATGGGGAAGATAGCGTCTATCAGGGGGAAACCACCGAAAACCTGCAGGATTATCTGCTGTGGCAGATGCGACTCACACCGTTCAGCGATGTGGATGCCGCCATCGCGCTCGCCATCATCGATGCCATCGACGAATCCGGTTATCTGACCGTTGCGCTGGAGGATATCCAGGCTGCCGTCACCAGCGATGACGTAGAGGTGGAACTCGATGAGGTCGAGGCGGTACTCAAGCGGGTGCAGCACTTCGATCCGGTCGGTATTGCTGCCCGTTCTGTGCAGGAGTGTTTGCTCATCCAGCTGGATCAGTATGACCCGCAGACCCCCTGGCTCAACGAGGCCAAGGAGGTGATCCTCGAGCACATGGAGCTGCTCGGCAACCGGGATTACCGCACCCTCGCCCGCAAGACAAAACTCAAAGAGAGCGACCTCAAGGAGGTGCTGGATCTGATCCAGCTGCTGGAACCACGTCCCGGCAACGGCATCATCCAGAGTGACTCTCAGTACGTGATCCCCGACGTCTCCGTGGTCAAGAAGGGCAGCAAGTGGGTGGTCGAGCTCAATCCCGACTCCGCCCCCCGCATCCGGGTCAACGAGACCTATGCCGCCATGGCCCGCAACGCCCGCAGCAGCACCGACACCCAGTTTATCCGCTCCCATTTGCAGGAAGCCAAGTGGTTCATCAAGAGCCTAGAAAGTCGCAATGACACCCTGCTGAAAGTGGCCAGTTGCATTGTCGAGCAGCAACAGGGCTTTTTCGAGTATGGTGAAGAGGCGATGAAGCCGATGGTGCTCAATGACATCGCCGAAGCGGTAGAGATGCATGAGTCGACCATCTCCCGGGTGACGACCCAGAAGTACATGCATACCCCCCGTGGTATCTTCGAATTGAAGTTTTTTTTCTCCAGCCATGTGAACACCGAAGGAGGAGGAGAGTGCTCATCGACCGCAATTCGCGCGCTCATCAAGAAGCTGGTCACGGCAGAGAATCCTGCCAAGCCGTTAAGTGATAGCAAGATCGCGGATTTGCTGGCCGAACAGGGTATTATGGTGGCGAGACGCACGATCGCTAAGTATCGCGAATCCTTGTTTATCCCACCTTCCAATCAGCGCAAACGCCTGGTTTAGGCAAACAAAAGGATGATGTTATGCAAATTAACCTGACCGGACACCATGTCGAGATCACCGAAGCTCTGCGTGATTATGTGAATAACAAATTTGCCAAACTCGAGCGTCACTTCGACCACATCAACAATGTTCATGTGGTGCTTAGCGTGGAAAAACTGAACCAGATAGCGGAAGCCAAATTGCACGTCAGCGGTGGCGAAGTGTTTGCCAACTCTGAACATGCCGATATGTATGCTGCGATAGACACCTTGCTCGACAAGCTGGACAGGCAGATCATCAAGCACAAAGATAAGTTAAATAAAAAATAACCATGCAACTTGAACACATACTGAGTCGGGACTGCACCAAGAGTGCAGTCCCTTGTACCAGCAAGAAACGCGCCCTCGAAATCATCAGCGAGCTGGCCGCCGAACGCCTTGGCACCTCCCGTCAGGCGCTGTTTGAATGCTTGCTGGCCCGCGAAAAAATGGGTAGTACCGGGATCGGTGCCGGTATTGCGATCCCCCACGGTCGCATTGACGATGAGTTCCCGCCAACCGCGATCCTGATGACCTTTGCCGACCCTATTCCTTTCGACTCCATCGACAATCAACCGGTTGACCTGCTGTTTGCCTTGCTGGTGCCGGAAAGCGAGTGCAAGCAGCATCTCAAGACCCTTTCCCTGATGGCCTCCAAGCTGGGTGACAAGGCGGTTTGCCGCCAGTTGCGTCAGGCAACCAGCGACGAAGAGCTCTATCAGATCATGACCTCGGCCTGACAGCAGGCCAAGGATGAGACACCCGTTTTGGCGTGAGGGAACAAGATGCAGTTAATCGTGGTAAGTGGACGTTCGGGCTCCGGTAAAACGGTAGCCCTGCGAGTGCTGGAAGATCTGGGTTACTACTGTGTGGACAACCTGCCGGTCAATCTGCTGCCCCAGCTGATTGTCTCGGTGGAGAGCCAGTACGACAAGCTGGCGGTCAGTATCGATGTGCGCAACCTGCCGAGCGATCCGGAGAAACTGGAAAATCTGCTGGCACAGGTGCGCAATGAGGGGCGGGTAGAGTTCTCCAGCTTCTTCTTCGATGCCGACAACGGCACCCTGCTCAAGCGCTATGGCGAGAGCCGCCGTTTGCACCCCCTCTCACGCAACAAGCTGTCGCTGGATGAGGCGATTCGGGAGGAGACCCACCTGCTGGCGCCCATCTCCTCGACCGCTGACCTGCGTATCGACACCACCACCCTCAGCATTCACGACCTGAGCGAGCTCATCAAGACCCGGGTGCTTGGGAAGAAAGAGAACGAGCTGGTGCTGGTGTTCGAGTCGTTCGGCTTCAAGTATGGCATTCCCAAGGATGCCGACTTCGTGTTCGATGCCCGCTTCCTGCCCAACCCGCACTGGATCCCCGAGCTCAAGCCGTTTACCGGCAAGGATGAGCCGGTCGCCAACTACCTCTCGGCGCAAGCTGACGTGATGCTGTTTACCCAGCAGATCGAGAACATGCTGGTGACCTGGTTGCCCCATCTGGAGCGCAACAATCGCAGCTACCTCACGGTCGGCATCGGTTGCACCGGCGGTCAGCACCGTTCGGTCTTTATTGCAGAGCGGCTGGCCAGTGCATTCCGTTTGCTTGGCAAGAACGTGCAGATCCGCCACCGCACTCTCGACAAGAGTGCCCCCCAATCCTGACGGACCAATAGGACGACCCGATGACTGTTTCCGCCTCGGTTGAAGTGAAAAACAAGCTGGGTATTCATGCCAGACCAGCCATGATGCTGTTCGAGCTGGTGCAGGGTTTCGATGCCCACGTGCTGCTGCGCAATGAAGATGGTGTGGAGGCCGATGCTGACAGCATCATCGGCCTGCTGATGCTGGATTCCGCGCAAGGGCGGCAGGTGGAAGTACAGGTTGAGGGCCCCGAAGAGGTCGAGGCCCTGGCCGCCGTGGTGGAGCTGTTCACCTCCGGCTTCAATGAGGAGTAGTCACTCCTCGTTATATGTTATGAACCGGTACGCGCCAGCGCTTTGAAGCTGGCAAAATCCCGACAAGCCAGCAGATTCCTGCTGGCTTTTTCGTTCATCAGTGCCAGAAACAGGTCGTAGAGACCCATCGCCTCCTCGTAGTCGGCCTTGCTGATGGCCAGCACGAAGATGAGCGTCGCGATTTCACCATTCCCCCAGTCAATCCCCTGCGGGGTCAGCACGGTGTAAACCAGAGTGCGGCGCGCCAGAATGATGACGTAGCCGATGGCCAGACCAATCCCCATGCCGGTTGCCAGCGAGGCACCGAAGTTCTCCACCGGATAGACGATGCCGGCCCCCAACAGCAGGGCGGGAACGCCCAGTCCGCCCCCGGTCTGGATGGCACCGCCGATATCCAGGATCCCCACCAGGGAGCCCTCGATGATGCGGGCGAACAGGAAGCTGGCACCGAACGCGGCTACCGCGCCGTAGGCACCCGTGTCCATGCCGGCTTTCAGCATGGCGACGAAGGCTACCTCGTTGAAGGCACCAACCCCGTACAGATAGAACATGTGGGTACCGGCAAAGACCCCGGCCGAGAGCAGGCCGACGAAGATGGGGAATGACCAGTCGGCGTACCAGAAGTTGTTTTTCAGTTTCTCATCCATGGTGTGACCCCTTATTTGCCGCTCAGCAGGTTATGGACGTTTTCCAGCTACAGGGGGACACCCATATGGAAGGACTCAATCAGTTTCATGTCAAAGCCGCGGAAGAAGCCGCTCAGCACGAACAGCAGGACGATGGCTGCCATCATCACCTTGGTGACGTGGTTCCAGCCGCTCTCTTCCACGCCCTTGCCGATCAGGATGCCGAGCACCAGACCCGGTACCGCGTTGCCCATGATGAGTTGGGCCAGACCGCCGAAGATGGTGGCCCAGAAACCGGATTTCTTGCCCGCTTCGATGGCGGCCAGCCAGAAGATCACCGGCATGACGGTATTGACCAGCAGGTTGGCAGCCGGTACCAGCACCTTGACCGCAGTGACCTGCAGGGCGGCCGGGACGGCAGCAGCCGTACTGTTGAGGAAGGCGACCACGATGGCACCTATGATGCCGCCAGCGATGGCCATCTTTTTCGGGTCGTGCAGAGTGGTGGCGAGATCCCGATTTTTGAACAGCAGTGCCGCCGTAGCCCAGTGCGGGATGATGCGGTGATCCACATCCTGGGTGAAGGCGCCTGCCGCCACGGTTGAGGCCCAGGCGTTGAAGAAGAAGCCCAGACCAAACGAGAAGTGGGAAGCGGGATCCCCCTCGCAGGAGTTAAGTTCGCCCAGGGTGCGGAAGGCACCCATGCCCTGTACGGTCGGGGCGTGGAACATCCGCGCCGCGCCGGCCCCCACCCCGACGCCAACCAGGCCGCCAATGATGAGTGACTTGATAAAAATGATTAGAAACATCCAACGTATCCTTCTTGTGGGGTTGTGCCTGCGCAGGCATCACACCTGGGTGAACGTCACCTTGGCGACATCCAGACTGGTGACCTGAACCTTGATCTCCAGCTGGACGCGGTATTCGCAGCGCTGGCGCGGCAGGAAGAAGAACAGGAACTTCTCCACCCGGACCGACTCCTCGGCTTTGAGCACCTGTACATCGACCGGCTCAATACGCAGCAGTACCTGCTGGTTGTCCTTGAGCAGTGTGGGTTGCACCTGGCTGAGGGCGGAGGCAAACGCCTGCTGGCGGGTCGTCCCCTTGCCGTTGACGATGACCTGGGTGGTGAAGTTCTCTTTCATCAGGCGCGTCCGTGCTTCTTGGCGAAGGCTTCGACCAGCTTCTGGCCCAGCTCTTCCTTGTCCATGAAACCGAAGCCCGGCACCACGCACCCTTCGTTGATGGCGGAGACGCCCTCTTCAACAGAGCGCATGCCGTAGCGGTACTTGTAGCCGTATTTGGTCTGGGCGGTGATCGCCCCGGCGCCGCCGCTGCCGCAGAAGGAGATGCCGAGATCCGCCTGCTCCTTGTTCATCACGTCGCCGAGCTTCATGTCAGCGGCCATGCCGGGGATGATGGTCACGTTGGCCCCGGCGGCTTCCGCGCCTGCGCCCACTTTCTGGCCCTTGCCGAGACGGTCTCCAATCACGAGTTTGATGGCTGTCATATCGATTTCTCCTTGAGTTACGGGTTCTGCACCGAGCTGAGTTCGTTTTCTTTGGCGACTTCAAAATGGACGGACAAGAGGTGTGCCTCCTCATAAGCAAACTGGTCCAGCCAGCTGACGACCTGTTCGGCGAGACGCAGTGAGAGGGGGGAGATCTCTTCAAACAGGCTGAGGTCAACTTCTGGCAGGGGTTCGCCGCTGTAGGAGCGCCACACCATGGCTTTGACATGGGAGGCCAGCATCTGCCGTTGCACCTCGTTGGGGATGATGCCCTGTTCGGCCAGCAGGGGATAAATGCGCGCGAGGATATGATCGGTCTGGCGCAGCAACTCCGGGCTGTTCGGGGTCAGGGTCTGGTCGTGAGTCTCTGTTTGCAATGTCTGCTCTCCAAGGCTGGCAGAAGGTATGGCGTTACCCTAAGCCTGCGCGTCGATGTGGAGGAGGCAGTGTTTTTCCGATTCGAAGCGGAAATTCCTGAGGAAATGGCCCCGAAGTGATCGTTTGGATACTGAAAAGGCAAAAAGAGTGCTTATTGGGGCTGGTTTTGTGTGATCGGTAGCGCACAAATAGGGGGGCGGGGGCAGGGCAAGCGTTGCGGGAAACTGTGAGTCATCTCACGATAAGAGACGTAGCCGAGGGGACAGATATGGAAAAGGGCGGTTTCCCGCCCTTCTCATAACAAGGAGTGACGCTAGCTGGCCGATGCTGCGCTCGAGCTGGCGGTTCTCTGCTGATAGCGCAGGTCTTCCTCTATGGTGACCACCACTTCCAGCGGCTTGCCGGAGCGGAATACCGAGATGGTCAGCTTGGTGCCGGGGCGGCTCTCGACAATCTTGTCCATGGCGCTGCGTACGCCACTGATGGCCTCTCCGTTGATCTTGAGCAGCACATCTCCTCGCTGCAAACCACCTTTGGCCGCAGGGCCGTTGGGATCCAGGCTTTCCACCACCAGACCACGCAGGTCGCCGAGGTTCATCATCCGCGCGACAATGGGGTTGATCTCGACACTGGAGATCCCGAGATAGCCGCGGATCACCCGGCCGTTGGCGATCAGCTCATCCATGATCCGTTTTGCCAGCCGGTAGGGGATGGCGAAGCTGATGCCGTAGCTCTCCTGATTACCGTTGAGGTGATAGGTGGCGGTGTTGATACCCACCAGATCGCCACGGCCGTTAACCAGCGCGCCACCCGAGTTGCCCTCGTTGATGGCTGCATCGGTCTGCAGCAGATCCTGACGGCCATTGCTGTCGGGCCCCATGCTGGAGAGGCCGGTACGGCCGGTCGCACTGATGATGCCCTGGGTGATGGTCTGGCCGACGTTGTAGGGGTTGCCGATGGCGAGCACCACATCCCCCACTTCTGGCAGTCGCTCCGGATCCTGCGGGATCACCGGCAGGTTGTCTGACTCGATATAGAGCACGGCGAGGTCGGTGAGCTGATCGGTGCCGACCAGTTCGGCGCTGAAGACCCGGCCATCCTGCAACGCGACGATGATCTGGTCGGCATCGGCGATGACGTGGTAGTTGGTTAGCACATAGCCGCGCTGATTCATTATGACGCCGGAACCCAGCCCTTGCGGGCGTAGTTCCCCCTGATTGCCCTGATTGGGGGCAAAGCTGCGGGTGTAGATGTTGACGACGGCAGGGCCTGCCCGATGGGCGGCATAGGAGAAACTCAGTTCACGGGCATTGGTGATGATGCCGGGCAGTTGGGCACCACCGCGAAAATGGGGAAACAGCAGCAACAGCAGCGCCGCGACGGTCAATCCAAAACCGACAGACTTGCCCAAGTAACTGACTAAAGGGGGGATTTTCATGTCATTCTCATCCGTACAGGCTGCGCGCAGAGAATAACACTATCGATGGATAAAAATCACCCGCGGTGAAGGCCGCGGGTGATGGAGGGGCTGGCGAACAACTTGAGCGTTAGCGGATCACCAGATAGAGCGAGGAGTCGCCGCGCTGGATGTTGAGCGCCAGCACGTCAGGCTTGTTCTTGAGCGCCTTGGTCAGCTCGCTCAGGGTGTTGATGCGCAGGCGGTTGACCCCGATGATGATGTCACCCTTCTGCAGGCCGGAAGCGGCTGCCGGAGAGCGAGGATCAATATCGGCCACCGCGACACCGGAGACTGGGTCGGTGGTGGTGCTCAGCTTGGCCCCTTCCAGTGCCGGATGCAGCGCGCTGGCGCGTACTTCGCTGTCATCGGCCTGCTTCAGGGTCACTTTGGCAGTTTGTGACTTGCCATCGCGGATCAGCCCCAGTTCGACCTGCTTGCCAGCGCCCATGGTGGCAATCTTGGCGCGCAGCTCGCCGAAGGAGCGAACCGGTTTGCCATCGATGCTGACGATGATATCGCCGGCCTTGATGCCCGCCTTGTCGGCCGCCGAATCAGGCATGACCTGATTGACGAAGGCACCATCCTTCTTGTTGTAACCGAAGGTTTTGGCGATGTCGGAGGTGAGCTCGGTGCCGGTAATACCCAGCTGGCCGCGACGCACTTCACCGTACTTGACGATCTGCTCGGTCAGATCCCGCACCATGTTGGAAGGGATGGCAAAGCCGATGCCGATGTTGCCGCCGTTCGGGCCCAGAATCGCGGTGTTGATACCGATCAGCTCGCCACGCAGGTTGAGCAGGGCGCCGCCGGAGTTACCGGAGTTGATGGCCGCATCGGTCTGGATGAAGTTCTCCAGATTCTCGATGTTGAGGCCGCTGCGACCCAGCGCACTGACAATACCGGAGGTGACGGTCTGGCCCAGACCAAACGGGTTGCCGATGGCCAGCGCATAGTCACCTACCCGCAGCTCGTCGGAGTCGGCGAACTTGATCTGTACCAGGTCCTCGGCCTTGATTTGCAGCAGGGCGATGTCGGACTGCTTGTCTTCACCAATCTTCTTGGCCGCATATTCACGACCATCCTTCAGGTTGACCTTGATCTCGTCCGCCTCGTGCACCACGTGGGCGTTGGTGATGACGTAACCCTTCTTGGCATCGACGATGACACCGGAGCCTAGCGCCTGGAATGGCTGCTCGCTCACCTGTTCATCGGGCATGTTGGGGCCGAAGAAGAACTTGAACTGTTCCGGCAGACGCTGACGGGTAATTTTTTTGCCAGAAACCGAGATATTGACCACCGCCGGTGTGACCTGTTCGAGAACAGGCGCCAGGCTTGGCATCTCCTGATTTGAACCTAACAGGGAAGGCAGTGCAGCCTGAGCAGGGGCCGCAGACATGGCGATACCGACACTGAGGGCTAGCACACTGAGCATGGAAAGAGGTTTACGCATATGAAAAACAGCTCCCAGAAAAAGTTGCATTGCAATCGTCAAGGTCAGACCACGGGACTGGCCAATTAGTTCCGCGAGGAACTAGTTTGGTTGCTTGAGCAGTCCGGAAGAGGCGCCAGCATAGTCGCGAGGCGGAACGCCCGGCTCTTCTGCCACATTGGCAGGGGCTTCTTCTACCAATGATTCGCGGAACAGCGGTTCCTGCGCCTTGGCCAGGAATTTGCTCTGCTCGGCCATGTGGCGATAGAGGGTCTGATACTGCTCGGCCAGTTGCTCCATCAGGGCGGCACTGTCGGCGAAGTGGGTGTTGATCTGGCCCTGATAACTCTCGAGCTCCTTGTGGGCCTTCTTCAGTTCCTGTTCGAGACGGCCAGCATCGCGGCTACGCACCGAAAAACGGCCGAGAACGATACCGATAATCAAGGCCGCGACAGCCAGCAGGATCCCAGTTAACAGACTCATAGATGCTCCTTGTTACAGCTAAAACAGAGTGGGTTTATGCGGTCGTCATAACCGCCATGCCTTGATGGCACTATACCGTGCGTCCTGAGGCCGTGATACCATTTTGTCCTCGACTCAGGGACTTGGAGAGGCGCTCAAGGATGACACCGCAGCAAAAATACCAGCAGGATCTGCTGCGCCCCGGCTTTGTGGCCGACCCCGCGCAGGGGATGGCCATTAGCAGGCTGGAGCGACTGTATCAGGATTTGCTACGGCGCCCGACTCCGACCAGATCTCGAGGGCTGCTGGGTTGGCTGCAAAAGCCCAAGCCGCCGGAGTCCGTCCTCGGTATCTATATGTGGGGCGGAGTGGGCCGAGGCAAGACCTGGCTGATGGATACTTTTTTCGACAGCTTGCCGGGGACGCGCAAGATGCGCAGCCATTTCCACCGCTTCATGCACCGCATTCACGATGAGCTGCAGGGGCTGAGCGGGCAGTCCGATCCCCTCAAGCTGGTGGCCAGCAAGCTTGCCAGTGAAACAGATATCATCTGTTTCGATGAATTTTTCGTCTCCGACATCACCGATGCCATGTTGCTGGGCACGCTGTTTCAGGAGCTGTTTGGTCACGGTGTCGTGCTGGTCGCCACTTCAAATATTCCGCCGCAGGATCTTTATCGCAACGGGCTGCAGCGAGCCCGTTTTCTGCCTGCTATCGAGCTTATCGAGCGCCATTGCGAGGTACTTAACGTGGATGGCGGTATCGACTATCGCCTGCGTACGCTGGAACAAGCCGAGATTTATCACTGCCCGCTGGACTTGCAGGCAAAAGCCAATCTTGACCACTATTTTCAGCAATTAACCGGTGGGCACACGGCTTGCGAGGGGACGTTCGAGGTCAATCATCGTCAGCTGGCGTCGCTCGGGATGGGGGAAGGGGTGCTCTACATGGAATTTGAGCAACTTTGCTGTACTCCCCGCTCCCAGAACGACTATATCGAGCTGGCCAGGCTGTTCCATACCGTTATGCTGGCCAATGTTCAGCCAATGGGCACAGGCACGGATGACGCGGCTCGCCGCTTCATTGCCATGGTCGATGAGTTCTACGAACGGCACGTCAAACTCATCATGTCGGCGGCGGTTCCCATGACAGAACTCTACGGCGAAGGGCTGCTGAATTTCGAATTCAAACGCTGTCTTTCGCGGCTTCAGGAAATGCAATCGCACGAATACCTTGCCAGAGTGCACCTTCCTTAGTCACAATACCGCGCCTGCCAGTCGGATGGGCATCTGCGGCAGGTAGGGCCGGGCGACATTTGCTGGTTTCATGGCAGTGAAATTAGCAGGTGATATTTAAGGCAACTTCACTTATAATCGCCCGGCCCACGTTACAGCTGTCGATAAGACAGCAACACTTTAAGCTTTACTTGTATTCGAAGGGGTACAGGTAGGCCATCGTTTGTTGTTTGTGGGAGAGCCCCCATAAGCAATTGGGTCTGTAACAGGTAATTGGGTTTAACTTAATGAAAACTTTCGTTGCCAAGCCAGAAACCGTAAAACGTGACTGGTACATTGTGGACGCAGAAGGTAAAACTCTGGGTCGTATCGCAACCGAGATCGCTGCTCGTCTGCGTGGTAAGCACAAAGCTGAGTACACTCCGCACGTTGACACCGGTGATTACATCATCGTTGTAAACGCTGAGAAGGTACACGTAACCGGTAAGAAATTTACCGACAAAATGTACCACGCTCACTCCGGTTTCCCGGGTGGTATCAAGTCAATCAGCTTCGACAAGCTGATTCAGCGTAAACCGGAAATGGTAATCGAAGCAGCCGTCAAAGGCATGCTGCCGAAAGGTCCTCTGGGCCGTGCCATGTTCCGTAAACTGAAAGTTTACGCAGGCGCCGAGCATGCTCATGCTGCTCAGCAACCTCAAGTACTGGATATCTAATCGGGAACTGGCAACATGGCAGAAAATCAATACTACGGTACCGGCCGTCGCAAAAGCTCCACTGCTCGCGTATTTATCAAAGCGGGTAGCGGCAAGATCGTAATCAACCAGCGCTCCCTGGAGCAGTACTTCGGCCGTCCGACTGCCCGCATGGTAGTTCGTCAGCCGCTGGAACTGGTTGAGATGACCGAGAAACTGGATCTGTACATCACCGTTAACGGTGGTGGCATCTCCGGTCAAGCTGGTGCGATCCGCCACGGTATCACTCGTGCTCTGATGCAGTACGACGAAACCCTGCGTTCCGAACTGCGTAAAGCTGGCTTTGTTACTCGTGATGCCCGTAAGGTTGAGCGTAAGAAAGTTGGTCTGCACAAAGCTCGTAAGCGTCCGCAGTACTCCAAGCGTTAATTCGCTTTTGGTACTCACTCTTTCGAGTGTCAAAAAAGCCTGGCAACCGCCAGGCTTTTTTTATTGGTAATATTACCGACATCAATGCTAACCACGCGTCACAAAAGACAAAAAATTGTTTCTTTATTGTTTTCATTGCTCACCGCTCTTTCTTGTCAAGTTGTTATCTTTTCTTTAAAATTTCCCCTGTTTTCTGTGGCAATTGTAAATCCAGCTTCCGCCGCTGTTGTCACGGGAAAAATGGGGAACAGGAACAGGGACACTATAAGAATGTGCGGAGTCCACATGGGAGAGTTTTTGGATGAGCAATGCGCCAGTTGATACCGGTCGCCGCAGATTTCTTACCTGGTCAACGGTTGCCGTTGGTGGGGTAGGAGCTGCGTTTACCGCAGTGCCGTTTATAAAGTCATGGAATCCGAGCGCCAAGGCCAAAGCAGCCGGTGCGCCGGTTGAAGTCGATATCAGCAAGTTGGAACCGGGTCAGCTCATCCGTGTCGAGTGGCGAGGCAAGCCTGTCTGGGTGGTGAAACGCACCAAACAGACGCTGGATGCCTTGGCCGCGCATGATGACAAGCTGCGGGATCCCTCATCTGAAGAGCCGCAGCAGCCTGACTATGCCCATAACGGGTACAGATCGATCAAGCCAGAAATTTTTGTCGCGGTCGGTATTTGCACCCACTTGGGGTGTTCACCTTCCTATCTGCCTGACAGCTTTGGCGAGCAGGTGCAGGGCGTTACGTCTGGCTTCTTCTGCCCGTGTCATGGCTCCAAGTTCGACATGGCCGGCCGTGTGTTCCAGGGGGTGCCTGCACCGCTGAACCTGGTCATTCCGCCCTATCAATTCATTAATGACACCACCATCCAGGTCGGTGCCGATGGCAAGGAGGCCTGACCATGTTGAGTAAACTGATGGGCTGGATCGATTATCGATTCCCGCTCACGGCCATGTACAACGACCACATGGCCAAGTATCCGGCACCGAAGAACCTGAACTTCTGGTACTTCTTCGGCTCGCTGGCCATGCTGGTGCTGGTTAACCAGATCATCACCGGTATCTGGCTGACCATGAACTACAACCCCTCTGCGGAAGGTGCGTTTGCCTCCGTGGAGTACATCATGCGCGATGTGGAGTACGGCTGGCTGCTGCGTTACATGCACTCAACCGGTGCGTCTGCATTCTTCATCGTGGTCTACATGCACATGTTCCGCGGCATGATCTATGGCTCTTATCAGAAGCCTCGTGAACTGCTGTGGATCTTCGGCATGCTGATTTTCCTTGTGCTGATGGCGGAAGCCTTTATGGGCTACTTGTTGCCCTGGGGCCAGATGTCATTCTGGGGTGCCCAGGTCATCATCTCGCTGTTTGGTGCCATTCCGCTCATCGGTGACGATCTGACCCTGTGGATCCGTGGTGACTACGTGATCTCCGGTGCGACCCTGAACCGCTTCTTCGCGCTGCATGTCATCGCGTTGCCGCTGGTGCTGGTGATGCTGGTTGCCATGCACATTCTGGCGCTGCACGAAGTAGGGTCCAACAACCCGGACGGTATCGACATCAAGAAGCACAAGGACGAGAACGGCTGGCCGCTGGATGCGGTGGCGTTCCACCCTTACTTCACCGTCAAGGATATGATCGGTGTCGCTGGCTTCCTGTTCTTCTTCTGCGCCATCATCTTCTTCAAGCCGGATATGTGGGGTTACTTCCTCGAGAAACCGAACTTTGAAGTGGCTAACGGTCTGAAAACTCCGGAGCACATTGCGCCTGTGTGGTACTTCACGCCGTTTTACGCCATTTTGCGGGCGGTGCCGGACAAGCTGCTTGGCGTCATCATGATGGGTCTCTCCATCGTGGTACTGTTCCTGCTGCCGTGGCTGGATCGCTGCAAGGTGCGCTCGGTGCGTTATCGCAGCATTCTGCACAAGCTGAACATTGCCCAGTTTGTGGTCTGCTTCATCATCCTGGGGGTGTTGGGGGTGCTGCCATCGACGCCGACGTTGACGCTGGTTGCCCAGATCTGTTCACTGGGATATTTCGGGTTCTTCGTCCTGCTGTTCTTCTATAGCAAGAATGAAAGCACCAAGCCGCTGCCGGAGAGGGTGACATTTAAATGAAAAGAATAATATTTGCAGTGCTGACCCTGCTGCCATCTCTGGTATTTGCAAGTGGCGGAGCTGTTCATCTGGACAAAGCCAATTACGATCTGAGTGACAAGGCATCGCTGCAACGCGGCGCGGCCACCTTCATGAACTATTGCGCCGGATGCCACTCTACCCAGTATCAGCGCTATAATCGGGTCGCAGAAGATCTCGGGATACCCGAAGATTTGATGAAAGAGAACCTGATTTTCACCGGCGCAAAGGTCGGTGACCTGATGAAGAGCGCCATGTCAGAGAAGGATGCCGCCAAGTGGTTTGGTGCGCCGCCCCCCGATCTGACACTGGTTGCCCGGGTGCGCGGTGCAGACTGGATCTACACCTATCTGCGCTCCTTCTACGTGGATGAGACCCGTCCGTTCGGGGTGAATAACGCCGTGTTCCCGTCCGTGGGCATGCCCCATGTGCTGGAGCCGTTGCAGGGAACCCCCCGTGCCGAGTTCGCTACTCACACGGTCGACGGAGTGGAAACCCAGCAGGTTGTCAGCATCAAATCTGACGGTAATGGTGAAATGGATGACGAAGAGTATGATCAGACGGTACTGGATCTGGTAAACTTCTTGGTCTACTCGGCTGAACCGGTACAACAGGAGCGTGAACGCATGGGCTTCTGGGTGCTTGGATTCATCGTGATCTTCTTCATCTTCACTGTGCTGTTGAAGAAGGAATTCTGGCGCGACGTTCACTAAGCGACCAGATACGGGTAATATAATGCACGGCAATGAAGACCAAGATGCTTCATTGCCGTTTCTGCTTTTTAATGACGGGAGGGTTCAATGGCTGTAGCTGCCAATAAGCGTTCGGTAATGACGCTGTTTTCCGGTGCCAACGATATGTTCAGCCATCAGGTGCGTATTGTCCTGGCGGAGAAGGGTGTTAGCGTAGATATCTGCCAGGTTGATCCAGCCAATCTGCCGGATGAGCTGGCCGAGCTGAACCCGTACAACTCTGTACCGACCCTGGTTGATCGTGAGCTGGCACTCTACACCTCGCGCATCATCATGGAGTATCTGGACGAGCGCTTCCCGCATCCGCCCCTGATGCCTGTTTACCCGGTTGCCCGTGGTAACAGCCGTCTGATGATGCACCGCATCGAGCTGGACTGGTACTCCCTGGCCGACAAGATCATGGCCGGTACCGATGCTGAAGCGGCACGCAACGAACTGCGTGACAACCTGCTGGCCATCGCGCCGATCTTCGGTGAAATGCCCTATTTCATGAGCGAAGAGTTCGGTCTGGTGGATTGCTACATGGCACCGCTGCTGTGGCGTCTGCCGAGCCTTGGTATCGACTTGACCGGTCGTGGCGCCAAAGAGCTGAAGGCCTACATGGTTCGTCTGTTCGAGCGTGAGTCCTTCCAGGCTTCCCTGACCGAAGCCGAACGCGAGATCCGTGCTGGCGTATGAGCATGGAACCGACAATGACACCGAGCCGCCCGTACTTGTTACGGGCGTTCTTTGACTGGTTGCTGGACAACGATCTGACCCCTCATCTGGTGGTCAACGTCAACATTCCCCATGTGATGGTGCCGATGCAATTTGCTCAGGATGGGCAAATTGTACTGAATATCGCGCCCCGAGCCGTGATGCAATTTCACATGGATAACGAGGCTATCAGCTTCAGTGCCCGCTTTGGCGGGGTTTCCCAGCAGGTTTACATCCCGATGGCAGCCGTACTGGCTATTCATGCCCGGGAGAACGGCGTGGGCACCATGTTCCCGCCTGAGCCGGGTTACGATATCTGGCTGGAGCAGGCCGAAGCGCCGGTGGAGCCTGAGCCGGAACCGCCGCGTCCAAGCGGTCGTCCGACCCTGAAGGTGATCAAATAAAAAACGCAGCCGATTGGCTGCGTTTTTTTATGTGCGGTCGAGCTTAGTTCTGGGCGAACTCGAAGGCCTTGATCACGCGCTTCACGCCGGTGACATGGCGGGCGATGTTGACTGCCTGCTCTCCCTCTTGGCGAGTCACCAGACCAATCAGGAACACCTCGCCGTTCTCGGTGACCACCTTGACCTTGGTGCTGTCGAAGTTCTTGGTGCCGAACATATCGGCTTTCACCTTGGAGGTGATCCAGGAGTCATTGCTGCGGGTGGTGAAACTGGCAGGTTGGCCGATGCGCAATTCGTTGTAGACGTGGCGCACCCCTTCGATGCGACTGACAATTTTGCCCGCCTCAATCTTGTAAACGTCAGAAGGTGTCTGGCCGACCAGCAGGACGCGGCCATTGTTGCTGTAGACGCTGATCTTGCTGGCTGCGCTGAGGGGTTTGTTGTCGGCCAGCAGATTGGCCGCTTTCAACTCGATGGTCTGGTCATCCCACTGCGCGCCCAGCGTTCGGCGATCGCCAGAGGCCTTGGCAGTCCCTGCGGCGCCGCCAACAACCAGGGCTGCGCAGCCTTGCAGCAGCAGGGTGCTAACCAGCAGACCGAGCAGGATAGTGTGCTTTTTCATGGTTTCAATCTTCCTGTTGCGGGAAAAGTGTCTGGTCGATGAGATCACACAGGCAGTGCAGGGTCAACAGGTTCACTTCCAGAATGCGAGGGCGACGGGCGGAGGGAACACGGATCTCCACATCGTTCGGGCCGAGCAGACCTGCCATTTCGCCACCGTCACCCCCGCTCAGCACCACTATGGTCATGTCGCGGGAGAGGGCGGCTTCAGCGGCCTTGATCAGGCTGCGGCTGTGGCCAGAGGTGGTGATGACCACCAGAATGTCGCCAGGCTGGCCCAGCGCGCGGATCTGCTTGGCGTAGACCTCTTCAAAACCGTGATCGGTGGCGATGGCGCTGATGGTTGCCATGTCCGGGGTCAGGGCCATGCCGGGCAGGGAGGGGCGCTGGGTCTCGTAGCAGTTGACCAGCTCGGAGATGAACAGTTGCGCCAGTGCGGCAGAAGGACCGTTACCGCATGCCAGCACCTTGTGGCCATTGAGCAGGCAGATGGTGATCATCTGGGCTGCAGTATGGATGGCATCCGGCAGCGCCTCGGCGGCGGCTATCTTGGTCTGGATGCTTTCGGTGTAGTTCTCTTTGATGCGGTCAGTCATAGGGTCCTCTTAAAATGCGTTCTGGATCCAGGCTGGCTGGTCGCCCTCGAACGCAATCACATCGAATCGGCAGGCCTGATTGGCCTCGTTGATGGCATGTTGCTTCAAATAGTGGCGCGCTGCCAGCATGATCTTGTGCTGTTTGCTGCGGGTGACCGAGCTGGCGGCCCCGCCATGGCTGCCGGTAGCCCGGTAGCGCACCTCAACAAACACCAGGGTCTGGCCCTGGTGCATGATGAGATCTATTTCACCGCCACGACAGCGGTAGTTGCGAGCTACCGGTTGCAGGCCCCGAGCCTGCAACCAGCGTTCAGCGACTTGTTCAAAGTGCTGTCCCTTGCTCGTTGGTGAGGGGAACAGGCTCGGCAACTGCTGGCGTATCCGTTTCCATAGTTCCTTCATTGGAGGGCTCCTCCAGTTGCTGAACGGCGTTCTCGTCGACCAGTTTTCCGTTCTGGTAAGTACCCCAGCTCAGCATCCGCACGATATTGCCCTGGGCATCCACGCTCAGCTGACCGCTCATGCCGGCCTGCTGCATGCCACCCACCTTGCGCATCTGCTGCAGGTTCTCAGCCAGGCTGACGGCATCGTAGCCCATGGCAAACAGACGCAGCAGGTCGCCCTGGGTCTGCGGCCAGAGCAGGGCGATTTGCTCGCGCTGTTTCTCGTAGCCACCCAGCAGCAGCGGCATATCGGCGATATGCATGCCGTTGAGCTCGGAGGCGACCTCGGTGGCGGCGCTGTCGTAGCCACGGGAGCTGGTGTAGATGGGCAGGCTGCCCATCGGATTGACCGAGACATCCACGTAGGGCTTGATCATCCGGGTTTCCAGGCTGTTGGCCACCACATAAACGGCATCGATGCTGCGCGGTGCGGCATCAGAGAGTTGCACTACCTCGCCAGCACGGGCGGTAGCGCGGCCGCTCAGGGCATTCTTGACCATCCCCTGTACTTCGTTGCGGGCACCGAAGGTGGCAACGACCGGTTTATCCTGGCTCAGGGTGGCCCAGCTCTGCTCGAACGCCTTGATACTGCTGTAACCGATCCGCCCCTGGGCGGCGATCAGCAGCGGTTTGCGGTAGCCCTGGGTGTAGAGGTACTGGGCTGCCTGTGCGGCATCTGCGGCGGCAGAGAGGGAGAAGTAGTAGGTGGTGTCGTTGACGACCGGCTTGTCCAGCTCGTTGAGTGCCAGCACCGGCACGGTCGGATTGGCCTTGAGCAGCTCCTCGACCCTGTCTTTCAGCAGCGGGCCGATGATCATATCAGCCCCTTCCTGAATCGCCTGCTTGTAAAGGTCGCCGGTCGACTTGCTCTGGGTGTCGTAGAAGTTCAGGGTGAATTGCCCCTGATTTTCCTTATAAGACATCAGCATACCGTTACGGATGGCGGCGCCCTGCGGCTCCAGATTGCCGGAGAGGGGCAGCAGCACGGCGATCTGTTGCACCGAGGTGCTGGCAGTGGCCGCCAGATCGCCCAATCCTGCCGGCATATCCTTCTGGGCTGGATGGTTGGGGAAGTCACGCTTCCAGCCTGCCAGCTGCCGCGCCAGCAGGTTCGGCTGGGCGCCAAACTCGTTGACCAGTGCAGCCAGTCGCAACCAGCCGGTGGTCACATCAGGGGCCGGAGCCTCTTCCAGCGCTTGCAGGGTGGAGGGGGTCATGCTTTTGAGCAACGACCAGATTTGCTGATGGTTGGTCGCCTGCTCGCTCTGATTGAGGTAGGGCTCCAGTGCAATCAACGACTTGGCTGCGCCAAACTTGTTGTTGATGTCGAGCTGCAGCACTACGCGCTGGCGATACCAATCCTTTTGGGTATCGGCATCAAGCACCACCTCGGGTTTGCCTTCCAGCAGGATCAGCGCCTGATTGGCGTGGCCTTGCGCCAGCAACAGATGGGCTTGCAGCAGTTGCAACTGCGCCTTCTGAACGGGATCCTTGGCCTGCTTCTGCAATTGCTGGAACAGTGCCGAGGCCGGTTTGGCCTGGCCCAGCGCCAGATAGCTGCGTGCCGCCAGCATCTGCCAGGTAAAGGCCTCGGCCGGCTTGGCCGGATCCACCTGCTCAAGATACCACTGGGCATTCTTGGTCAGATTGGAGAACGCAGAGGGCATGCCTGATGGCCCTGACGGTTGATTGGGCTCCGACGCACAGGCGGCGAGCAGTACTGCCGCGAGTATGATGCCGAAGAGTCGTGATACACTTAGCTGCTTTGTAACCCGGTTCAAGTTCATTCCCCGACCAGTGTTGAAGTTCCCCATAGTGTAAACGGGCCAATATGGCGACACAATTGTCGGGGCACTCGGAGATCCCATGAGTGACATCCCAACCCTGTATATAGTCCCCACTCCGATCGGCAATCTGGCGGACATCACCCAGCGTGCATTGGACATTTTACGCAGTGTCGATCTGGTGGCAGCCGAAGATACCCGTCATACCGGTATCCTGCTTAACCACTACCAAATCTCGGTGCCGACTTTCGCCCTGCACGATCACAACGAGCAGCAGAAAGCCGATGTGCTGATTGGCCGGATCAAAGAGGGCAAGAGTGTTGCGCTGGTCTCCGATGCCGGCACCCCGCTTATTAGCGACCCCGGTTATCACTTGGTCACCCGCTGTCGTGAAGCCGGGGTCAAGGTGGTGCCGCTGCCTGGGCCCTGTGCCGCCATTACCGCCCTGAGCGCGGCCGGTCTGCCCACTGATCGCTTTGCCTTTGAGGGCTTCCTGCCCGCCAAGAGCAAGGGACGTGACGATCGCCTGCAAGCCGTTATTGAAGACACCCGCTCGCTGGTGTTCTACGAATCCCCGCGCCGTGTGCAGGATACAGTAGAAGCGATTGCTCGCATTCTCGGCGAGCGTCAGGTGGTGGTGTGCCGTGAGCTGACCAAGACCTTCGAGTCGATCCACGGTCTGCCAGCGTCCGAAATGCTGACCTGGCTTGGCGAGGATGACAACCGCTGCCGCGGCGAGATCGTGCTGGTCGTGGCTGGTGCCTCCAAAGAGGAAGAGGAGCTGCCAGCTGAGGCGATCCGTACTCTGGGTCTGCTGGTGACCGAACTGCCACTGAAAAAAGCGGCCGCCCTGACCGCCGAGATCCACGGCGTGAAGAAGAATGCCCTCTATAAATACGGTCTCGAGCACTATTGAGCCGGTTAAGATGCCGTAAGGCTGTTTTTTTGACCTGAGCAATCCTTTGCATCGACAATCAGTCAGCCTGTAAACGGGGGCCAAAGCGCGATAAATGGCTGTAAACGGGAATTGCCGGTTTACCCCGTGCGTATCGCAAGGCTATAATCCGCGCCTCGGAGTTGGCTGGGCAATCGCTGCTTCGTCGTTGTGTCCCTCGGGACAGACGGGCGGAGGGGAGGAAAGTCCGGGCTTCACAGGGCAGGGTGCCAGGTAACGCCTGGGGGGCGTGAGCCTACGACCAGTGCAACAGAGAGCAGACCGCCGATGGCCCGCAAGGGATCAGGTAAGGGTGAAAGGGTGCGGTAAGAGCGCACCGCGCGACTGGTAACAGTTCGTGGCACGGTAAACTCCACCCGAAGCAAGACCAAATAGGCCCCTATTGGCGCGGCCCGCGTTGGGGGCGGGTAGGTTGCTTGAGCCAGCGAGCGATTGCTGGCCTAGAGGAATGATTGCTACCCGGGGCAACCCGGTACAGAACCCGGCTTACAGGCCGACTCCGACCTCATTCCGAAGAGCCCCGCGATTTATCGCGGGGCTCTTTTTTATGCATGAGAAAATATGGCTTCGTTGGCAGGATATTCTCGGTCTTGTCATTTTGAATGAAATTATATGTTTTAAATCAATCGAATAGTTTCGTATTTGGCACGATGGCAGCGATAGATGGTGATAGAACCCGGGATGGTTGTTCGCACCCGCATATTGTGTGTGTTCTCAGTTCATTCACTTATTTCAATTAATCACCAGAGTTTAACGCCAAATAACTTGTGGAAAATCAACCTACTCAATCCGCAGCATGCAATTGCTGCGTCAATATGTTCCCTCTGCCCCATCTCCTTGCTTGAAAAGCCCCCTGCACGTCCTTAAACTTCAAGGTGGGGAAAAGTGGATCAAAGTGGTTTTTAGAGGGGCAATCTGCCTGCTCACTCACCTTCAGGGACTGCAATTTGTTGCGTGGCGCTCATGCCATCAGCCTGGACAGTAAAGGGCGGCTGGCAATTCCGACCAAATTCCGTGATTGGCTGCGCGATGAAAGCGACGGCCAGCTGGTCTGCACCATCGATATTGCCCATCCCTGTCTGCTGCTTTATCCCCTGAATGAATGGGAAGAGGTCGAGCGCAAGCTCAAGACTCTCTCCAGCATGAATCCGCAAGAGCGCCGTTTGCAGCGACTGCTGCTGGGACATGCAACCGAATGCGAGCTGGATGGCAATGGCCGTCTGCTGCTCAGTCAGCCACTGCGCAACCATGCGGGGCTGGACAAGAAAATCATGCTGGTGGGCCAGCTCAACAAGTTTGAGCTGTGGGATGAAGCCCGCTGGCAACAACAGGTCAATGACGACATCTTGGGTCTGCCCGGGGACGATTGGGCAAGCTCACCACGACTACAGGATTTCTCTTTATAAATGACCCAAGCCGCTGAACACATCACAGTGCTGCTGCACGAAGCCGTTGAAGGTCTGGCCATCAAGCCGGATGGTGTCTACGTCGACGGTACTTTTGGCCGTGGTGGTCATTCTCGTCTGATCCTGCAGCACCTTGGCCCCAATGGCCGCCTGATCGCCATCGACCGCGACCCGCAGGCGATCGCCGAGGCCGCCAAGATCCAGGATCCCCGTTTCGAAATCGTGCATGGCCCCTTCTCCGGCATCGCCTCCTATCTGGATGAGCGCGGTTTGCTGGGCAAGGTGGATGGCTTCCTGCTGGATCTGGGGGTCTCTTCACCCCAGCTGGATGATGCCGAGCGTGGCTTCAGCTTTATGAAAGATGGTCCGCTCGATATGCGGATGGATCCCACCTCCGGTCAGAGCGCCGCCGAGTGGCTGGCCAAGGCCGATGTGGATGACATCGCCTGGGTGCTGAAGACCTTCGGTGAGGAGCGTTTTGCCAAGAAGATCGCCCGCGCCATCGTGCACGACCGCGTGACCGAGCCTTATGTGCGTACCCGCCAACTGGCGGAGATGATTGCCCGGGTCAATCCGAGCAAGGAGAAGGGCAAGCATGCGGCAACTCGCAGCTTCCAGGCCATCCGCATCTATATCAACAGTGAGCTGGACGAGATCGAAACCGCGCTCAACGGTGCATTGGACGTGCTGGCACCACATGGCCGTCTGTCGGTGATCAGCTTCCATTCACTGGAAGACCGCTTGGTGAAGCACTTTATTCGCAAACACGAGAAGGGGCCGGAAGTGCCTTACGGCATTCCGTTGACCGAGGCCCAGCTGGCTGGCGGTCGCAAATTGAAGTCGGTCGGCAAGGCACTCAAGCCTTCTGATCATGAAGTATCTGAAAACAGCCGGTCACGCAGCTCGGTGCTGCGGGTTGCCGAACGGCTGGCGGAGTAAGCGATGAGCGAAGTGCGTGTTCATCTGGCCAAGGAGATCGTTGCCGATCTCTGGCGGCACAAGCTGCAGATTTTTCTGTCGGTCGCCGTGCTGGTGACCGCGTTTGCCGTGATCCTGGTGACCAACATGACCCGTGGTCTGACGGCCAAGCAGAACGATCTGATGGCAGAAGAGGATCGCCTCAATATCGAATGGCGCCACCTGCTGCTGGAGCAGGGCACTCTGGCTGAGCACTCCCGGGTGGCGAGTCTGGCGATGGACAAGTTGCAGATGGGTCGTCCGCTGGTGACCACCGAGAAGGTAATTACCCAACCATGAAACGCAAGGCTACAGCCAAAGCTGCCAAAGCGAATGTCAAAGCGCCATCTATCTATCCATGGCGCTTTCGCACGCTTGCGGTGTTTATCGGCATCGCGTTTGTGGGTCTGATCCTGCGTCTGGCCTGGATCCAGGTGATCAATCCGGATCGCCTGCGTCAGGAAGGGGACATGCGTTCCCTGCGTACCACCTCTACCCAGGCGGTACGCGGCATGATCACCGATCGCAACGGCGAGCAGCTGGCGGTTTCGGTACCGGTCGAGGCGGTCTGGGCCGATCCCAAGACAGTGCATGAATCCGGTGCCATCAATAATGAGCGAGCCTGGCTGGCGCTTTCCGCCGTGCTCAAGCTCGACATCAATACCCTCAAACACCGCATCGCCAACCCCAGCAAGCGCTTCGTCTATCTGCAGCGTCAGGTTACTCCTGCGGTGGCAGAATATATCAAGGGGCTCAAGCTGGGTGGCGTCTACCTGCGCCCAGAAGCACGCCGCTTCTATCCGACCGGCGAGATCAGCGCCCATCTGGTGGGGGTGACCAACATCGATGGCAGCGGTATTGAAGGGATTGAGCGCAGCTACAACGAGTGGCTGACGGCGACACCCGGCGAAATGCGGGTACGAAAGGATCGTCAAGGTCGCGTCATCGAGCGGCTTGGCATCGTCAAAGAGGGCAAGAACGCCAACGATCTGCAGCTCAGTATCGATCAGCGGGTGCAGGCTCTGGCCTACCGTGCCCTCAAGCGGGCAACCGACGAGAACAAGGCGACCTCCGGCTCCATGGTGATGCTGGATATCAAGACCGGTGAAGTACTCGCCATGGTCAACACCCCCTCCTATAACCCGAACAACCGCGGCCAGTATCAGAGTTTCCGGGTACGCAACCGGGTGGTGACCGATACCTACGAGCCGGGTTCGACCGTCAAGCCATTGATTTTGCTCAGTGCCTTGCAGGCAGGTGTCACCAGCTGGAAAGATTTCATTCCCGGTGGTCCGCTCTTTATCGGTGCCAAGCAGATCAAGGACGTCAGTATCCACAAGGCGACCAACCTCTACGATATCCTGCGTTACTCCTCCAACATCGGTATGTCGCGCATTGCGCTGCGGATGCCGGCGCAGGAGATGATCAATACCCTCAGCATGTTCGGCTTCGGCATGGATACCGGCAGCGGGCTGATGGGCGAGAGCAGCGGCATGCTGCCCCAGCGTCGTCGCTGGTCCGATATCGAGCGGGCGACCCTCTCGTTTGGTTATGGTCTGCGAGTCACCCCGCTGCAGCTGGCTTCCGCCTACGCCACCCTGGCCAACAAGGGCAAACGGGTGCCGCTCTCCATCGTCAAGGTGACTACGCCGCCCAAGGGGGAGCAGGTGATTGATCACAACAACGCCGCTGCCATGTTGCAGGCGCTGGAGTATGTGGTCGACAACGCCATTCCAAAAGCCAAGATCCCGGGCTATCGGGTCGGTGGCAAGAGTGGTACCGCCAAGGTCGCCGTCGCCGGTGGCTATGGCAAGGATTACATGGCCTGGTTTGCCGGTTTCGCACCCGCCAGTGATCCCCGTTTCGTCATGGTGGTGGTGATCAACGAGCCAAAAGGCAGCGCCTATTATGGCGGCGCCGTGGCGACCCCACCGTTTGCAGAGGCCATGGGCGGGGTGCTGCAGCTCTTCAATATTCGTCCCGATGCGGTGCCGCCAGCGGTGCCCACCAAACTTGCCCGTACGGAGGCTTCTCTTGTCCCGCGCACTTGATGCATTACTGCGCCCCTTCGGTATCCAGGCGCCGGCGCTCACCCTGACCGATATCCAGCTGGATAGTCGGCGGGTTGGCCCCGGCTCGCTTTTCGTGGCCATTCGTGGTCATCAGGTGGATGGCAGACGGTTTATCGAACAGGCGGTGGCTCAGGGAGCGACCGCTGTTGTGTTTGAGGAGGATGGTGAATTTATCCCACCATCGACTCCGGTTCCCTGTATCGGGATGCGGGATCTGCCCGCTCACCTCTCTGCTCTTGCGGGCTATTTCTACGATCAGCCAGCCCAAAAATTGGATCTGGTCGGGATCACCGGCACCAATGGCAAGAGCACTACTGCGCTGCTGGTCGCCAACTGGCGCACCCTGCTGGGTGGCAAGGCGGGTGTGATGGGCACCATCGGCAACGGCCTGTTTGGCAATTTGATCGAAGCGGAAAATACCACCGGCAGCGCCGTGCAGGTGCAAGCCAATCTGGCTGCGCTGCAAGAACAGGGCGCGGATCTGGTGGCGATGGAGGTCTCCAGCCACGGTCTGGTACAGCACCGCGTGGCAGCTTTGCCCTTTGCCGCCGCGGTTTTCACCAATCTGAGCCGGGATCACCTCGATTATCACGGCACCATGGAAGCCTATGGCGCGGCCAAAGAGCAGTTGCTGCAGCTGGTCGATGAGCCGAATGCGGTGATTAACCGGGATGACGAATTGGGTTCCAAGTGGCTCGAAAAATACCCGGCAGCGGTGGCGTTCAGCGTTAATGGCCCGATTGAACACCATTCTGGCCGTCAATTAACGGCACAGCAGCTCGATTTTCACCAGCAAGGTTTTCGTGCGCAGATTAACTCCAGCTGGGGGAATGGTGTATTATCCTCCCCCTTGCTCGGGCGCTTCAACGTCAGCAATGTGCTGGCCGCGATGGGTGTGATGCTGGTGCTCGGTTACGACTTCAACGAGTTGCTGGCGACAGCGCCTCAGTTGCAGCCGGTGACCGGTCGCATGGAGTGTTTCGGCGGTGGTGATACGCCGCTGGCGGTGGTCGATTACGCCCACACCCCGGATGCGCTGGAGAAGGCATTGCAGGCCCTGCGGGTGCACTGTACAGGCCTGCTCTGGTGCCTGGTCGGCTGTGGTGGCGACCGCGATCGCGGCAAGCGCCCCATGATGGCCGCCATGGCCGAGCAGTATGCGGATCGCGTGATCCTGACCGACGACAATCCCCGTACCGAGGAGCCGGCCCGGATCATGGCCGACATGGTGGCGGGTCTTCGCGATCCTGCTGCGGTGCAGGTTGAGCACGACAGGGTCAAGGCGATTTCGCTGGCCATCGGTCAGGCGAGCAAACAGGACATCATCCTGGTGGCCGGTAAGGGTCACGAGGATTATCAGATCATTGGAACCGACAAGCGGCACTACAGCGACCGGGAAACCGTCGCGGCCGCCTTGCACACATTATTGGAGTCATTCAAATGATGACCCTCAGGCTTGCCGAGCTGGCGCAGGTACTCGATGCCCGTCTGATTGGTAACGATGGCGAGATCAGCGTCGTCAGTACCGATACCCGCACTCTGGGCGCGGGTGCCCTGTTCGTTGCCCTGCGCGGCGAGCGCTTCGATGCCCACGATTTTTGCGAGCAGGCCGTTCAGGCAGGGGCCTCTGCCCTGCTGGTCGAGCGTGAACTGCCGCTGGCCATTCCCCAACTGGTGGTAGCCGATACCCTCAAGGGGTTGGGCCGCCTTGGCAAACTGGTGCGCGAGCGCATCAACCCGAAAGTGCTGGCCATTACCGGCAGCTGCGGCAAGACCACGGTGAAGGAGATGGCAACCGCCATCCTGCGCAACGAAGGGGAAGTGCTGGCCACCGCTGGCAACTTCAACAACGAGGTGGGCGTGCCGCTCACCCTGCTGCGCCTCGAGCCGCAACACAAGTTTGCGGTGATGGAGCTGGGGGCCAACCATCCGGGCGAAATCGCCTGGACTACTTCACTGGCCAAACCCGATGCCGCCATCATCAACAACGTGGCGGCAGCCCATCTGGAGGGCTTCGGCTCGCTGGAAGGGGTGTTCCACGCCAAGAGCGAAATTTTTGAGGGGCTGAGCCAAGGTGGCACCGCCATCGTCAATGCCGACAACGAATTCTGGCCGAAGTGGCGGGAACGCGGCATTCAGTGCGCCTTCTCCATCGACGATCAGAGCCAGCCGTTCCACGCGCGCAACCTTGTGCTCAACGAACAAGGCTGCGCCGAGTTCGTGATGGTGACCCCGCAGGGTGAGCTGAGCCTGACTCTGGCGATCCCGGGTCGCCACAACGTGGCCAACGCACTGGCTGCTGCCGCGGGCTGTCTGGCCCTCGGCGCATCCCTCGGCTCCGTCAAGGCGGGGCTGGAGCAGATGGCGCCGGTCAAGGGGCGCTTCTGCGTGCAGCGCTGGGGCGGTCTGACCCTGGTGGACGATACCTACAATGCCAGTGTGGAATCCGTGCTGGCGGGCATCGATGCCCTGACCGCCATGGGCGGCTTCAAGGTGCTGGTGTTCGGTGATATGCGGGAACTGGGTGAGGAGTCTGCCGAGCAACACGCCCGGGTTGGCCGTCATGCCCGCGAGCGCGGTCTGGATGCCGTGCTGACAGTGGGGGAAGAGAGTCGCCACACCGCAGATGCCGCGGCTGGCCGACATTTCGATAACAAGGCGTCGTTGTTTGAAGTGCTTGCGCAAATGATAAATACACATCAGGAAATTTCGATTCTGGTCAAGGGCGCCCGTGGCTCCCGCATGGAAGATATCGTCGAGATGGTCAAAGGCCATCAGGAGTCAGCCACATGCTAGTCTGGCTGGCCGAACTGCTCACCCCGCACTTCACCTTCTTCAACGTCTTCTCCTACCTGACGTTTCGCGCCATCCTGTCGATCATCACCGGACTGGGGGTTGCCCTCTGGATGGGGCCACGCCTGATACGTCGCCTGCAGATCCTGAAGTTTGGTCAGGTGATCCGCAACGACGGTCCCGAGTCCCACCTCAGCAAGCGGGGCACCCCGACCATGGGTGGCCTGATGATCATTGCTGCGATTTTCACGTCTGTGCTGCTCTGGTGCCGCCTCGACAACCCCTATGTCTGGCTGGTGCTGTTTGTGCTGGGTGCCTATGGCGCCATCGGTTTTGCCGACGACTACCTCAAGGTGGTGCGCAAGAATACCGACGGCCTGATCGCACGCTGGAAGTATTTCTGGCAATCCGCGGTAGCGCTGGCGGTGGCGGTGTTCCTCTATGCGACCGCAACCCATGAGGGACAGACCCAGCTGGTGGTGCCTTTCCTCAAGGATGTGATGCCGCAGCTTGGCTTGATGTTTATCGTGCTGACCTACTTTGTCATCGTCGGTACCTCCAATGCGGTCAACCTGACCGACGGTCTCGATGGCCTGGCCATCATGCCGACCGTGATGGTGGCGGGGGGCTTTGCCCTGATCGCCTGGGCTACCGGTAACGTCAACTTTGCCAGCTACCTGCACATTCCCTACGTGCCCTATACCTCCGAGCTGGTGATCGTCTGTACCGCCATCGTCGGGGCGGGTCTTGGTTTCCTCTGGTTCAACACCTATCCGGCGCAGGTCTTTATGGGGGACGTCGGTTCCCTGGCACTGGGCGGCGCGCTCGGCACCATCGCCGTGCTGGTCCGTCAGGAGTTCCTGCTGGTGATCATGGGCGGCGTCTTCGTGATGGAGACCGTCTCGGTGATCCTGCAGGTGGGTTCATACAAGCTGCGCGGCGTGCGGATCTTCCGCATGGCGCCGATCCATCACCACTACGAGAAGAAGGGCTGGCCGGAGCCGCGCGTTATCGTGCGTTTCTGGATTATCACCCTCGTGCTGGTGCTGCTGGGTCTTGCCACCCTGAAGGTGAGGTAAGGCCATGGTCATCATCATCGGATTGGGCAAAACCGGGCTCTCCTGTGTCGATTACTTCCTCGGCCGTGGCGTGACGCCACTGGTGATGGATACCCGCGCCAACCCGCCCGGCAAGGATCAACTGCCGCCGGAGGTGGAGCTGATCCACGGGCTCGACGAGGCGCTGCTCAAGCAGGCGCACATGATCGTCGCGAGCCCGGGTATCGCGCTGGCGACCCCCGAACTGAAAGCGGCTGCCGAGTGTGGTGTGCAGATTGTCGGTGATATCGAACTGTTTGTTCGCGAGACCCAGACTCCGGTCATCGCCATCACCGGCTCGAACGGCAAGAGCACCGTCACCACCCTGGTGGGCGAGATGATTGCCGAAGCTGGCCTCAATGTCGGTGTGGGCGGCAATATCGGCACGCCTGCGCTGGAGCTCCTCAAGCAGCCGATGGATCTCTGTGTGCTGGAGCTCTCCAGCTTCCAGCTGGAAACTACTCACAGTTTGCGTGCTGCCGCCTCCGTGGTGCTGAACCTCTCCGAAGATCACATGGATCGTTATCAGGGCATGGCCGACTATCGCGCCGCCAAGATGGAGATCCATCAGCACTCCAAACACATTCTGGTCAATCGCGACGATGCCCAGACCCTGCCCGATGTGGGTCAGGTGTGGCAGAGCTTTGGTCTCGACTGCAATGGCTATGGCCGTTGCCTGCTGGATGGCCGCTACTGGTTGACGTTGCACGGTGAACCACTGCTGGCGGTGGACGAGATGAAGATCGTCGGTGCCCACAATCAGGCCAACGCCCTTGCGGCCATGGCGCTGTGCGATGCGGTCGGTATTCCCCGTGCGGCTCAGCTTACCGTGCTGCGTCGTTTCGAGGGCTTGCCCCATCGTGCCCGCTTCGTGCGGGAGGTGAACGGGGTGCGCTGGATCAACGACTCCAAGGCCACCAACGTGGGGGCCACACTGGCTGCCGTTGCCGGTGTGCGCGAGTCGGTCAAGGGGCGCCTGCTGCTGCTGGCCGGTGGTCAGGGCAAGGGGCAGGATTTTGGCCCGATCCAGGCGCTGTTGGGCAACCAGATCGATCACATGTACTGCTTCGGTCAGGATGCCGAGGTGCTGCTGGCACTGGGCGAGCAGACCGAACGGGTGGACGACCTGGCCGCTGCAGTTGCCAAAGCGGCGGCCGATGCCAAGCCCGGTGACTGGGTGCTGCTGGCGCCAGCCTGTGCCAGCCTCGATCAGTTCAAGTCGTTCGAGGTGCGCGGCGATCGCTTCACCGAGATGGTGCTGGCACTATGAACGCCCTTCGCGCAGCAGCAGGTCTGTTCCAGCGCTGGTTGTTACCGGCGCGTCCTGCCGGTCTCTACGATCGGCAGCTGGTACTGCTGGCGCTCTCCCTGATGGCGGTCGGGGTGGTCATCGTGGCCTCGGCGTCGATTCCCGAGGGGATTGCGCTGGGGGATGACCCCTTCATGTTTGTGAAGCGTCACGCCCTGTTTTTGGTGATGGCACTCGGTATCTCCTGGTTTGTGTTGCAGGTGCCGATGGCGCGCTGGCAACAGCACAACGGCCCCATGCTGCTGCTGGCGATCTTGATGCTGGTGCTGGTGCTGCTGGTGGGCCGCAACGTCAACGGTGCGGTGCGCTGGTTGCCACTCGGTCCCTTCAACCTGCAGCCTGCCGAGTTTGGCAAGCTGGCGCTGTTTGTCTATCTGGCCGGCTATCTGGTGCGGCGCCAGAGTGAAGTGCGTGAAGCCTGGATCGGCTTCCTGAAACCGCTGGCGGTGTTCGGGGTGCTGGCGGTCTTGCTGTTGTTGCAGCCTGACCTGGGTTCCACCGTGGTGATGTTCGTTACCTCGTTCGGCATGCTGTTTCTGGCCGGTGCCCGATTGGGACAGTTTTTGACCCTGATCGGCGCGGGGCTCGGCTCGGTGGTGATGCTGATCATCGTCGAGCCTTACCGGATGCGGCGGGTGACCTCTTTTATGGATCCTTGGGCCGATCCGTTCGGCAGCGGCTACCAGTTGACCCAGTCGCTGATGGCGTTTGGTCGTGGCAGCTGGTTTGGCGAAGGGCTTGGCAACTCTATCCAGAAGATGGAATACCTGCCGGAAGCGCACACCGACTTCGTGTTTGCGATCCTCGGTGAAGAGCTGGGTTACGTCGGGGTGCTGGGCGCCCTGTTCCTGATTTTTGCGCTGGCGGTCAAGGCGCTCAAGCTGGGGCATCGTGCGCTGGTGGCAGAGCGGCTCTATGACGGTTATCTGGCCATCGGCATCGGCATCTGGTTCAGCTTCCAGACCTTCGTCAACGTCGGCGCGGCCAGCGGCATGATGCCAACCAAGGGCTTGACCCTGCCGCTGGTCAGTTACGGTGGTTCCAGTCTCATCATCATGTCGGTGGCGGTGAGCATGTTGATTCGAATCGATTTTGAGTTGCGTCAGGCGACAGCCCAGGCGCGCGTGCGGGAGGTTTAGTGAGCAAGACTCTGTTGGTGATGGCAGGTGGTACCGGTGGGCATGTGTTCCCCGGTCTGGCCGTGGCCGATCGCCTGAAGGCCCAGGGCTGGACTGTCCACTGGCTCGGCACTGCCGACCGGATGGAGGCGGAGCTGGTGCCCGCCCACGGTTATCCCATCTCCTTCATCGATATTCAGGGAGTGCGTGGCAACGGCATCAAGCGACTGCTGGTGGCGCCCTATCGCATCGTCAAATCGATCCTGCAGGCGCGTCAGGTGCTCAAGACCGTTCGCCCTGATGTGGTGCTCGGCATGGGCGGTTTTGCTTCCGGCCCGGGTGGCGTGGCGGCCTGGTTCTCCGGCATCCCGCTGCTGCTCCATGAGCAGAATGCTGCTGCCGGCATGACCAACAAGTTGCTGGCCCGTATCGCCAGGCGGGTTTTGATGGCATTTCCGGGCGCCTTCGCGCCGAGCCGTCGCACCGCCGTGGTCGGTAATCCAGTGCGTCCCGAAGTGGTCGCCCTGCCGGATCCGCAACTGCGCAGCGGGGATGAGCCACTGCATCTGCTGATCGTGGGTGGCAGTCTGGGCGCTCGGGTGCTTAACGAGCAGGTACCTGCTGCGGTGGCAGCATCCGGCGTGCCCATTGAAGTGCGTCACCAGTGTGGCAAGGGCAATGCCGAGACTGTCTCTGCTGCCTATGCCCAGCACGACATCAATGCCGAGGTGAGCGAATTTATCAAGGATATGGCCAGCGCCTACGCCTGGGCCGACCTGGTGGTCTGCCGTGCCGGTGCCCTGACTGTTTCCGAAGTGGCTGCCGCCGGTGTGGCTGCCATTTTCGTGCCGCTGCCCCATGCGGTGGATGATCACCAGACCCGTAACGCCCTGACCCTGGTCGACGGCGGTGCGGCCGAGTTCCTGCCCCAGTCCGAGCTGAATACCGCATCACTGGCGGCGCGTCTGACCTGGCTGGCTGGTCGCAGGGAGACCCTGTTTAACATGGCGAAAGCGGCTCGCCGCGTCGCCATCACCGATGCGGCCGAGCGGGTTGCAGATGAGTGCAAACAGCTTGCAACCGGGCAGCGTGGTAAAGATTGATGAGCAAGGTTGCAGCGGTGACACCGTGCAGCCTTGTACCTGTATGTATTGATGCCGCCGTGCAACTGCGCTTTGACGGCGCATGGCCTGCGGCAGACTAAAGAGACGATTATGACCAAGGTTGAACTGGCAAAACTGCGTACTGTGATCCCCGAAATGCGCCGCGTGCGTCGCATCCACTTTATCGGCATCGGTGGTGCCGGTATGGGCGGGATCGCCGAAGTGCTTGCCAACGAAGGGTATCAGGTAACGGGTTCTGATCTGGCTCGCAACGCCGTAACCGAGCGGTTGGCCGGACTGGGTGCTCACATCTTTGTCGGCCACAGTGCCGAACACGTTGAGGGTGCCAGCGTGGTGGTGGTCTCTACCGCCATCAAGCAGGACAACCCGGAGCTGCTGGCTGCCCGCGAACTGCGGATCCCGGTCGTGCGCCGCGCCGAGATGCTGGCCGAGCTGATGCGTTTCCGCCACGGTATCGCCATTGCCGGTACCCACGGCAAGACCACCACCACCAGTCTGGTGGCGAGCATCTATGCCGAAGCCGACCGCGACCCGACCTTCGTCATCGGTGGCCTGCTCAACAGTGCCGGCACCAATGCCCGACTGGGCAGCAGCCGCTACCTGATCGCCGAGGCGGACGAGAGCGACGCCTCTTTCCTGCATCTGCAGCCGATGGTCTCTATCGTGACCAACATCGAAGCGGATCACATGGATACCTACGGCGGTGATTTCTCCAAGCTGAAGGCCACCTTCATCGAGTTTCTGCACAATCTGCCCTTCTACGGGCTGGCGGTGGTCTGCATCGATGATCCGGTGATCCGTGGCATGTTGCCCGAGATTGCCCGTCCGACCTTGACCTACGGTCTCTCTGACGATGCGGATGTGCAGGTGCTGGATTTTGTCCAGACCACCAACCACAGCTGCTTCCGTGTTCGCCGCAAAGAGGCGGGTGAGCTGCAGGTGACCCTCAATTTGCCGGGTATTCACAACGCATTGAACGCCGCAGCGGCGATAGCTGTCGCGACAGAGGACGGTGTCAGCGATGAGGCCATCATCTCTGCTCTGGCCAAATTTGAAGGGGTCGGTCGTCGCTTCCAGCAGTATGGCGAGTTTGAAACCGGTCGCGGCAAGGCGATGCTGGTGGACGATTACGGTCACCACCCGAGCGAAGTGAAGGTCACCATCAACGCCGCCCGCGCCGGTTGGCCCGAGAAGCGTCTGGTGATGGTGTTCCAGCCGCACCGTTATACCCGCACCCGCGACCTCTACGAGGACTTCGCCGATGTGCTCTCCAAGGTAGACGTGCTGGTGATGTTGGAGGTTTATGCTGCCGGTGAGGAGCCGATCCCCGGCGCTGATGGACGGGCACTGTGCCGCTCCATTCGCTCGCGTGGCAACCTGGAACCCATCTTCGTCGCCACGCCAGATGACGTGCCAGCCGTGCTGGCCGACCTGATCGGCGAGGGGGATTTGGTTCTGACTCAAGGCGCCGGGAACGTCGGGGCACTGGCCCGTCGTCTCGGAGAGATGAAATTGAGCATAGATAGCATGAAATCTGGCGCCTGAGGGCCCAATGAGTATTTTGACCGCCAAGCCGGGGCCTATATAATGGCGAACCGGTCTGTCAAAGGCCGGTTTAGCGCGTTACACGGGGATCGATCGGGTGGAGGCAAGGGCACAGGGGCGCACCAAGGGTGGCTTCATCGCAGGGGTAGCATTTTTCCTGCTGGTGATATGGGGCTGCTACCGGACGGCGCTGGATGTTAAAGGTTGGCTGACAGATGCCAACCGGTTGCCCATGAGCGAGCTGTTGCTGCAGGGGCAACACCAGTATTTGCAAACCGAAGAGCTGCGGATGGCCGTGCTGGATGGCGCCGAGCTGCGCAACTTCTTCGAATTGGACGTCAACGAATTGCAGGCAAGGCTCAACGCCCTGCCATGGGTAGCCTCGGTCTCGGTACGAAAGAAGTGGCCGAACAAGATCAAGATCTACCTCACGGAACAAGATGTGGCGGCGCGCTGGAATGGCAACCGCTTCGTCAACACCAAGGGCAAGGTATTCAGTGCCCCGGATCGGGTCAAGACGCCGCTGTTGCAGCTGTCAGGGCCGGATGACCAGGCCGCCCGGGTGTTGAAAGAGAGTCGGCAGTACGAGTCGCAACTGGCTGCCAAGGGATACAAGTTGCTGGGGGTGAATCTGACTCCCCGCCATGCCTGGGAACTGACCCTGGATGGCAATATCAAGCTGTTCCTGGGACGCAATGACATTGCGCTCCGGTTGCAGCGGTTTATCGATGCCTTCCCGGTTATCGAACCCCGTGCGCAAGTCGCCTACGTGGATCTTCGATACGACACCGGAATGGCAGTTGGCTGGAAGAAGAGCGAAGAGAAAGTGCATGACCAACACCGCAGATAGGAATTTGATTGTCGGACTGGATATCGGCACAACCAAGGTGGCGGTTCTGGTCGGGGAAGTATTGCCGGACGGTGAACTGAACGTCATCGGTATGGGCAGTCACGCTTCTCGCGGAATGGAGAAGGGCGGGGTCAATGACCTCGACTCCGTGGTCAAGTCACTGCGCCGCGCGGTGGAAGAGGCCGAGATGATGGCAGACTGCCAGATCAGCTCGGTCTATCTGGGGTTGTCCGGCAAGCATATCGACTGCCGCAACGAGACCGGTATGGTGCCCATCTCCGATGAAGAGGTGACCCAGGAGGATGTGGACAACGTGATCCACACCGCCAAGTCGGTTCGCCTCTCCGACGAGCTGCGCGTGCTGCATGTGCTGCCTCAGGAGTTTGCCATCGATTATCAGGAAGGGATCAAGAATCCGGTCGGCCTCTCCGGTGTGCGGATGGCAGCCAAGGTTCACCTGATCACTTGCCACAACGACATGGCTCGCAACATTGAGAAGTGTGTGGAGAAGGTCGGTTTGCGCGTGGATCAACTGATCTTCTCCGCGCTGGCCTCAAGCTATGCCGTGTTGACCGAAGACGAGAAAGAGCTGGGTGTCTGCGTGGTGGACATCGGTGGCGGCACCATGGATATGTCGCTGTTTACCGGCGGTGCCCTGCGCCACACCAAGGTGATCCCGTACGCTGGCAGCACTGTGACCAGCGACATCGCCTACGCCTTCGGCACGCCGCCGCTCGACGCGGAAGCGATCAAGGTGCGCTACGGTTGCGCCCTCGGTCGTCTGGTCAGCAAGGAAGACAATATTGAAGTACCCAGTGTCGGCGGTCGCCCGGCGCGCAGCCTGCAACGGCAGACACTGGCTGAAGTGATTGAGCCCCGTTACACCGAGTTGCTCTCCATGGTGAATGATGAGCTGGTGCGGGTACAAAGCGAGTTGAAAGCGCAGGGGGTCAAGCATCAGCTGGCAGCCGGTGTGGTCTTGACCGGCGGCGCTGCCCAGATTGAAGGCATTGTGGAGTGTGCAGAGCAGATCTTCCAGAGCCAGGTCCGGGTGGGAGAGCCCATGAACATACGTGGTTTGAGTGATTACGTGCAGGCACCGGTGTACTCGACTGCGGTCGGGTTGCTGCAATATGGCCGCACCCATCAAGCCACAGGTAGCAACAAAGAATATGCCGCCAAGGCAAGCGTCGGTGGCCTGGTCAAACGGGTTAGCAACTGGCTGCGTGGCGAGTTCTAAGAATTTTGCTGAGTCAGGCAAATAAAGCGGAGAGACAACATGTTTGAATTTATGGATAGCCACACTGACGAAGCCGTCATTAAAGTGATCGGTGTAGGTGGCGGCGGCGGTAACGCTGTCGAACACATGGTTCGTCAAAATATTGAGGGTGTTGAGTTCATTACCGTCAACACCGACGCCCAGGCACTGCGTAACTCCAGCGCCAACACTACCCTGCAGATCGGCGGTGGCATCACCAAGGGTCTGGGTGCCGGCGCTAATCCGGAAGTGGGTCGTGATGCGGCCATGGAAGATCGCGAAGCACTGCGTGAGCTGCTGACCGGTTCCGACATGGTGTTCATCGCCGCCGGTATGGGTGGTGGTACCGGTACCGGTGCTGCGCCGATCGTGGCCGAAGTGGCGCGCGAGATGGGCATCCTGACCGTTGCTGTGGTCACCAAGCCGTTCTCCTTCGAAGGGAAGAAGCGGATGGGCTTCGCCGCGCACGGTATCGAAGAGCTCTCCAAGAACGTCGACTCCCTGATCACCATCCCCAACGACAAGTTGCTGAAGGTGCTGGGTCGCGGTATCTCCTTGCTGGATGCCTTCAAGGCGGCCAACGATGTACTGCTTGGCGCGGTACAGGGCATTGCCGAGCTGATCACCCGCCCGGGCTTGATCAACGTCGACTTCGCGGACGTGCGTACCGTAATGCGCGAAATGGGTACTGCCATGATGGGTACCGGTTCCGCCTCTGGTGATGACCGTGCCGAGGAAGCGGCCGAGAAAGCCATCTCCAGCCCGCTGCTGGAAGACGTGGATCTGGCCGGTGCCCGTGGCATCCTGGTCAACATCACCGCCGGTATGGACATGACCATCGAAGAGTTCGAAACCGTGGGTAATGCGGTCAAGGCCTTCGCTTCCGAGAATGCCACTGTAGTTGTGGGTACCGTAATCGATCCGGAAATGCACGACGAACTGCGTGTGACCGTGGTTGCTACCGGTATCGGTGCCGAGCGCAAGCCGGACATCACGCTAGTCAAGAGCAGCCAGGTGCAAGAGCGCCCGGTGCGTCAGCCGCTGGTCAGCGACATGATGCAAGGCCGAGTGATGGACGAAGCCCCGGCCAAGGTGGTCAACGCCGAGCCGCAAGCTCGTCGTGAACCGGATTACCTGGATATTCCGGCGTTCCTGCGCAAGCAAGCTGACTAAGCCTCTTATGGCTCTCGTTTGTTTGTTGTTCAAGGAATGTGCTAAGATGGCCTGCCAACGACCATCTGGTCCGGATTTTAAGCTGTTTAGGGTACACCCATGATTAGACAAAGAACCTTGAAAACGAGTGTACAGGCGACTGGTGTCGGCCTGCATTCGGGCCGGAAAGTCACCATGACGTTCCGTCCGGCGCCTGTGAACACAGGGATCGTTTACTTGCGTACCGACCTGAATCCTGTGGTGGAGCTGCCAGCCAATGCCGATCAGGTGCGCGATACCGTGCTCTGTACCGCTCTGGTCAACGAAGCCGGTGTCCGTGTCTCTACCATTGAGCACCTCTCTGCCGCGCTGGCCGGGATGGGGATCGACAACCTCTACGTCGAGGTTGACGCGCCCGAGATCCCGGTGATGGATGGCAGTGCGCATCCCTTTATCTACCTGCTGCAGGAAGTCGGGATCCGTGAGCAGAATGCGGCCAAGCAGTTTGTGCGGATCAAGAAGAGCATCCGGGTTGAAGACGGCGACAAGTGGGCGGAATTCCACCCTTATCGCAACGGCTTCAAGATGGATCTCGAGATCGATTTCCAGCATCCGGTCTTTGAAGGGCGCAACCAGCGTTGTGTGCTGGATTTCTCCGGTGCCTCCTTCGTGAAAGAGATCAGCCGTGCCCGTACCTTCGGGTTCATGCGTGATATCGAGTACCTGCGTTCCCAGAACCTGGCGCTGGGCGGAAGCCTGGAAAACGCCGTGGTACTGGACGACTATCGGGTGCTGAACGAAGACGGTTTGCGTTATGAGGACGAGTTCGTCAAGCATAAGATGCTGGACGCGATCGGTGACCTCTATATGTGTAACCGCAGCATCATCGGTGAGTTCCGTGCCTACAAGACCGGACATGCCCTGAACAACAAGCTACTACGTGCCTTGCTGGCCGAGCAGGAGGCTTGGGAACTGGTGACCTTCGAGGGTGAGGGCGACAAAGCGCCTATCGCTTACTACGATAACGGTCTGGTTCTGGCCTGATAGCTGTGCAACGGAACGTCGGTCCTCTCTCCGCACCGACGTTCCGTCATTTATTTACTCCATCCTTTAATACCGATTATCTCCCGGTTTTATTTCCCGTGCAGGCTCCTGGCCGCACCTGACCGAGCAGACTGATTTCTATGAGCATTACCCTGATCCTCCACGGCAAGCAGCGACGCAAGTTGCACCTGCCCAAACAACGTCTGGCTTGGGTCGGCGGTATTCTCTTCTCCCTGTTGGCCCTTGGTGGTGGTTGGCTCTGGCAGAGTTGGCACCAAAAAATGGAGGCGCTGGAAGTGGCGCTTGCCGTTGCCGAGCAACAGTCCGTCGACCAGAGTGGCGACGAAGCCCGTGAACAGTTGGCAATGCTGGCTGCTCAGGTGGGCACCATGCAGGGCCAGCTTGGCCGTCTCAATGCCCTCGGCGAACGATTGACCGAGCAGGCCGATCTCGATCCCGACGAGTTCAATTTCAAAGAGCTGCCCCCCATGGGCGGCCCTTCTTATGATGAAGAGCTGGAAGTGAGCCTCAACGAGCTGCAAGCCTCGATGAAACATCTCAGCCAGCAGCTCAGCAGCCGTGAAGAGCAGCTGTCAGTACTTGAATCTTTCATCATGAATCACCATATCACCGATGCCGGTTTTATTTCCGGCACGCCAGTCAAACAGGAGCGAGTTTGGGTCTCGTCCGGGTTTGGTGGACGGGTCGATCCGTTCAACGGGCGTGCCAAGATGCACAAAGGGGTCGATTTCCGTGGCAAACCTGGAACCCCGATTCTGGCCACCGGGCCCGGCATTGTCAGCTGGGCGGGCCGTCATCCGGAATTTGGCAATATGGTGGAGATTAATCACGGCAATGGCCTGGTCACCCGCTATGCCCACAACTCCAAGTTGCTGGTCGAGGTGGGCACCCTGGTTGATCAGGGTCAGAAGATTGCCTTGATGGGACGCACCGGTCGCGCGACCGGGGTCCATCTGCATTACGAAGTGTTGAAAGATGGTCGTCAGGTCAACCCCGCACGCTTTCTCAGTGCCAGACGGGGTTAGGTTTTTTTCTTCAGGTTCCAGTGACGGAACGCTTTTATAACCAGAAATAGTTGGTACCCATGATTAGCACACTGCTTACCAAGATTATCGGCAGCCGGAACGACAGAACGCTCAAGGCTTTGCGCAAAATTGTAAAACAGATCAATGCCATGGAGCCGCAGTTCGAGGCTCTCTCCGATGCCGAGTTGCAGGCCAAAACGGCTGAATATCGTCAGCGTATCGAGCAGGGTGAGACCCTGGAGCAGTTGTTGCCGGAAGCGTTCGCGACCGTGCGTGAAGCCTCCAAGCGGGTGTTTGGCATGCGCCACTTCGACGTGCAGCTGATCGGCGGCATGGTGCTGAACTCCAACCGTATCGCGGAAATGAAGACTGGTGAAGGTAAGACTCTTACTGCGACTCTGCCAGCTTACCTGAACGCACTAAGTGGCCGTGGTGTGCACGTGGTAACGGTGAACGACTATCTGGCCAAGCGTGATGCGGAGGCGAACCGCCCGCTGTTCGCCTTCCTCGGCATGACCGTCGATTGCAACGTGCCTGGTATGGATGCGTCCCAGAAGCGTGACGCCTACGCTGCCGACATCACCTACGGTACCAACAACGAATTCGGTTTTGACTACCTGCGCGACAACATGGCGTTCTCGCCGGAGCAGCGCGTGCAGCGTCCGCTCAACTACGCGCTGGTGGACGAAGTCGACTCGGTGCTTATCGATGAAGCCCGTACTCCGCTCATCATCTCCGGCCCGGCCGAAGACAGCTCAGAGCTCTATATCCGCGTCAACAAGCTGATCCCGCTGCTGGTCAAGCAGGACAAGGAAGATACCGAAGAGTACACCGGCGACGGTCACTACACAGTAGACGAGAAGAACCGTCAGGCCCTGCTGACCGAAAACGGCCAGATCTTCGTGGAAGAGCTGCTCAAGAAAGAGGGGCTGCTGGACGAGAACGATTCCCTGTTCTCCGCCTCCAACATCAGCCTGCTGCACCACGTCAATGCGGGTCTGCGTGCTCACACTCTGTTCGAGCGCAACGTGGACTACATCGTCCAGAAAGACGAGATCGTCATCGTTGACGAGCACACCGGCCGTACCATGCCGGGTCGTCGCTGGTCCGATGGTCTGCATCAGGCCGTTGAAGCGAAGGAAGGGGTGAAGATCCAGAACGAGAACCAGACGCTGGCATCCATCACCTTCCAGAACTACTTCCGCCTCTACAACAAGCTGGCAGGGATGACCGGTACTGCTGATACCGAAGCCTTTGAATTCCAGCAGATTTATGGCCTGGATACCGTGGTTATCCCGACCAACAAGCCAATGGTGCGCAAGGACATGGGCGATCTGGTCTACCTGACCGCCAATGAGAAGTATGCCGCCATCATCGAAGATATCCGTCAGTGTGTGACCAAGGGCCAGCCTGTACTGGTTGGTACTGTCTCTATCGAGAACTCCGAGCTGCTATCCAGCATCCTGACCAAGGAGAAGATCCCGCACAAGGTGCTGAACGCCAAGTTCCACGCCATGGAAGCGGAGATCGTCGCCCAGGCCGGTCAGACAGGTGCGGTGACCATCGCCACCAACATGGCCGGTCGTGGTACCGACATCGTGTTGGGCGGCAACTGGCAGGCAGAGATTGCCAAGCTGGAGAACCCGACCAGCGAGCAGATTGCCGAGCTGAAAGCCGCCTGGCAGGTGCGTCACGATGCGGTGCTGGCCGCCGGTGGCCTGCACATTATCGGCACCGAGCGTCACGAATCCCGTCGTATCGATAACCAGCTGCGCGGCCGTTCCGGTCGTCAGGGTGACCCGGGCTCCTCCCGTTTCTACCTCTCCATGGAAGATACCCTGATGCGGATCTTCGCCTCCGATCGCGTGACCGGCATGATGAAGAAGCTGGGCATGGAAGAGGGCGAAGCCATCGAGCACCCGTGGGTCACCAAGGCGATCGAAAACGCCCAGCGCAAGGTGGAAGGTCGCAACTTCGACATCCGCAAGAGCTTGCTGGAGTTTGATGACGTTGCCAATGACCAGCGCAAGGTGGTCTACGAGCAGCGCAATGAGCTGCTGGATACCAACGACATCTCCGAGACCATCCACGTTATCCGTGACGATGTCTACGGCGCGGTGATCGACGAGTACATCCCGCCCCAGTCTCTGGAAGAGATGTGGGACGTGCCGGGTCTGGAAGCGCGCCTGAAGGCAGACTTCGCGCTGGATCTGCCGCTGCAGCAGTGGCTGGCGGAAGATGACAAGCTGTATGAAGAGAAGCTGCGCGAGCGCATTCTGGACGAAGCCACCAAGCTCTATGCCCACAAGGAGGAGCTGGTTGGCAAAGAGGTGCTGCGCAACTTCGAGAAGGCAGTGATGCTGCAAACTCTGGATGGTCTCTGGAAAGAGCATCTGGCGGCCATGGATCACCTGCGTCAGGGCATCCATCTGCGCGGTTACGCCCAGAAGAACCCCAAGCAGGAGTACAAGCGCGAATCCTTCGATCTGTTCACCCAGATGCTGGAAACCCTCAAGCGCGACGTGGTCAGCATCCTGAGCCGTGTTCAGGTGCAGGAGCGCGATGTGGAAGCGATGGAAGAGCAGCAGCGCCAGCAGGCGGAAGCCGCTCCCCGCACCTATACCCATGCCGCCGCTGAGAGCCAGCTGGCCGATGAACAGGCCGCAGGTGAAGAGGGGCACACTACCTTCGTACGTGACGAGCAGAAGGTCGGTCGCAACGATCCCTGCCCGTGCGGTTCCGGCAAGAAGTACAAGCACTGCCACGGCCAGTTGACCTGATCGACGCTATGCCATAACAGGCGGGCCAAGTGCCCGCCTTGTTTTTGCCAGAGGGTGGCAAAGTCACTAGGGTGGCGCCACTTGACGGAAAGAAATCGGATATCAGGCATCATCGGTCGCTCACCCAGCCGGAGGTTGGGCTCATCGAACGGCACGATCATGTATCGCGTGTAAAGGTAGCAAGATGGAACAGAAAAAACGGATCTGGGTGGCGGTTGGCGTCATCGAGAATGAACGGGGCGATATCTTCATCGCCAGACGCTCCTCCGATCGCCATCAGGGAGATCGCTGGGAGTTTCCCGGTGGCAAGGTGGAGTCGGGCGAGGATCTGCTCACCGCGCTGGATCGGGAGCTGTGGGAAGAGATCGGCATCCGGGTATTGGATTGTGCCCCCTTTATGGAACTGCAGCACGATTACCCCGAGAAGCAGGTGTTGCTGGATATCTGGAAGGTGACCCGTTTCAGCGGCGAGCCGTTCGGAAAAGAGGGGCAGGAGTGTCTGTGGGTGCCGGTGGCAGAGCTGCACAACTACCACTTCCCCGATGCCAATGGCCCGATTGTAGCGCGGCTACAGGGTCTGCTGGCTTGAGCCGGTAGCAATCAACAAGCATGAAAAAAGGGCCAATCGGCCCTTTTTTCATATTGCAGAGGTGCGTGACCAGGGGCTTACAGCCACTGATCGCCCTCTTCCTGCTCCGGCAGCAGATCCGGGTTGATCGCCCCCGGGATCCGCTTCTCTTCATCGGCCCATTCGCCGAGATCGATCAGCTGGCAGCGCTTGCTGCAGAAGGGGCGGAACGGACTCTGCGGGCCCCATTCCACTTCGCTCTGACAGGTCGGGCACTTTACCTTGGTGACCATAAACCCTCCTTAGCAGCAGGCGAGCTGGAACGGCACGTCGCCAATCGGCTGTTCTGCGGTGGGCAGAAAGCGCAGGGCGAAGCGGTTCTTGTGGCCGCTCAGGGTCGGGTAGCAGAACAGATTGCCCGGCAGCTTGATGCGGATCAGCTCGGCGCTCTCGGCGGTGTCCTGGAAGAAACCGTTGCTGGCAACCTGCTCACTGAAGCTGCCTGATTCACGCCACAGGCGCAGCAGCAGGGTGATGGCATTCATCAGCAGGTTAATGTCGCTCAGCCAGCCTTGCATCTGCTGGTGACGGGTGATGGCCGGGGTACCGAGCCAGTGGTGCAGCTGCGGCACATCGAAGGCACACAGGCCACCCGGGATGGAGAAACGCTGGCGAATGGAGCCGAGCAGACGATCCTCTTTCAGGCGGGCACCCGGGCGTGGCGAGTTGAGCAGGTTGCGGGAGAGCTGGCTGCTCTCTTGCTGCATCAGTTTGATCTGCTCCAGATCGACATCGGGCAGGCTGGCCCAGTGGCTCAGACGCTGGCCGAGACGCTCCAGATCCTTGATGAGGTCGGCGCGCAGGTCACCACGCTCCAGCAACTCCTGCAGATCGAACAGCCCCTTGAAGAAGGCGATATGTGCCCAGGATTGTTCACTCTCCAGATTGTCGCGGATCTGGGAAAACAGGGACTCCAGACGAAGATAGGTCCGGCTTTTTTCATTGAGGGGGAAATCGTAAATCATGCCTAATCCTGGCCAGCCATAAACCGGCCTAGTGTACTCACACTTGGCGGCCTTGTTGAGAGGCAATTGCCAGATATGTCTCGTGCAGCGCCAAAATCCGCGTTTTAATCGCCATTTCGCTGCCATTGTGGTTTTCGATGACATCATCCGCCGCCGCGAGGCGCTCTGTCCGGCTCGCCTGAGCGGCGATGATGGCCCGGGCCTGCTCGGCCGATACCCCATCCCGACGGCAGGTGCGCTCAATCTGGGTGGCTTCATCCACATCGACCACCAAAACACGGTTGGCGAGGCCAGTGAGTTTGTTCTCCACCAGCAGCGGCACCACCAGCAGGCAGTAAGGAGAACTGGCTGCGGCACACTGGCGCAGCATTTCGCTGCGAATCCGCGGGTGGAGCAGGGCATTGAGCCACTCCTTGGCCTGTGGATCGCTGAAGACCCGCTCGCGCAGGGCACGACGGTCGAGTTGACCGCTCGGAGCAATCACATCTGGGCCAAAATGGTTGGCGATGGCGGCAAGGGCCGGGGTACCCGGCTCGACCACTTCGCGGGCGATCACATCGGCATCCACCACCTCGATACCCAGCGCGGCAAACTGATTGGCGATAGTGGTCTTGCCGCTGCCGATACCACCTGTGATAGCAACTACATACATGGGGGCCTCTTGCTCAAAGCAGGGTAGAGAGATACCAGCGGGTGATGGTATCGCCCCATAGCAGGGCGATCCAGCCCGCGATGGCGAGGTAGGGGCCGAAGGGAATGGGCTTGCCCTGATGATGTTTTTGCAAGGCGATCAGGCTGATGCCGATCACGGCACCGACCAAAGATGAGAGCAGCAGAATTATGGGCAGAGCCTGCCAACCGAGCCAGGCGCCCAGCGCCGCCAGCAGCTTGAAGTCGCCATAGCCCATCCCTTCTTTGCCGGTGAGCAGCTTGAAGGCCCAGTAGAGGCTCCAGAGCACCAGATAGCCCGCCATGGCACCGATCACGGCATCCGCCAGCGGCACGAAGCCACTTGCCAGGTTGAACAGCAGCCCGCCCCACAACAGTGGCAGGGTGAGCTGGTCGGGCAGCAACATCTTGTCGAGATCGATAAAGGTGAGGGCGACCAGCACCCAGGTCAGCAACAGGGCGGCCAACGTACCCCAGCCCGGCGTTATGACCATGGCTACGGCCACCGAGAGCAGTGCGGTCAGCAGCTCTACCAGCGGATAGCGGGCCGAGATGGGGGCCTGACAGTCGCGGCAACGCCCTTTGAGCCAGAGCCAGCTCAGCAACGGGATGTTCTCCAGCGCAGTGATGGCGTGGCCACAATGAGGGCATGCGGAGCGGGGGACCATCAGGTTGTAGCGCTCTGGCGCAGTAGCCTCCTCATCGGGGGAAAAGTAGCCGTGATATTCGGCCTGCCACTCCCGCTCCAGCATGATGGGCAAGCGGTGGATCACTACGTTAAGGAAGCTGCCGATCATCAGGGAGAAGAGAAAAACCAGTGAGAAGTAGAGCCAGGGCAAGCTGTGAGCCAGCTCGAGAAGAAGTGTCATAACCAACCGTCAGTTATTGGATGAGGGGGAGGGCATGGTTGTGGTGCCATGCCCTGATAAATCAGCCTACCACGTCGCCAAGCTTGAAGATGGGCAGGTACATGGCGATAACCATGCCGCCGACCAGCACCCCGAGCACCACCATGATGAGGGGTTCCAGCAGGCTGGTGAGGCCATCGACCAAGTCATCCACCTCCTGTTCGAAGATGGTGGCGACCTTGGAGAGCATATCATCGATGGCGCCGGACTCCTCACCGATCATCACCATCTGGATCACCATGTCGGGGAAGAGATCGACGGTGCGCATCGCCACGTTGATCTGCATGCCCGCCACCACCTCGTTGCGGATCGCCATGACCGCGGTGCGATAGACATAGTTACCCGAGGCCCCTGCTGCCGAAATCAGCGCATCCACCAGCGGAATACCGGCGGAGAAGGTGGTCGACAGGGTGCGAGCAAAGCGAGCCATCGCCGCCTTGTGCAGGATCATTCCGACCACCGGAATGGTGAGGACGAACTTGTCGGTATTGTCTTTCACCTTCTGGGAGGCCCGCCAAGCCCGCACATAGAGGAAGATGCCAAGGGCGGTGCCACCAAAGAAGACATACCACCAGTTCTGCATAAAGCGGGAGATGCCGATAACAAACTGGGTGAACACCGGCAGCTCGGCACCGAAGCTCTTGAAGATATCCTCGAACTGTGGAATGACGAACAGCAGCAGGATGGAGGTGACCACGATGGCGACCAGAATGACCATGGTGGGGTAGAACATCGCCTTCTTGATCTTCGACTTGAGCGCTTCCGACTTTTCCCGATAGGTGGCGATACGGTCGTAGATGGTTTCCAGCGCACCGGATTGCTCACCGGCTTCCACCAGATCGCAGTAGAGATCGTCAAAGTAGAGGGGATGGCGACGCAGCGCCTCCGACATGGGGGTACCGGTCTCCACATCGGCGGCAATCTGCCCCATCAGCTCGCGCATCGAGGCTTTCTCGTGACTGCGGGCGATGATCTGCAGGCTCTGCACCAGTGGTACACCGGCGGAGAGCATGGTGGTGATCTGGCGTGAGACGATGGCGATATCCATCGGTTTGATCTTGGCGCCGCCCTTGGAGAAGAGCCCCTGGGATTTCTTGGCTACCTTGGTGACGTTGACCCCCTGCTTGCGTAGTTCGGTCTTGACGGTGTTGATGCTGTCGGCCTGCAGCTCGCCGGAGACCTTCTGCCCCTTGCGGTTTACCCCGTGCCAGCGGAAGGCGAAGACTTTCTTGGGGGCATTGTTCTTTTTCGTTAGGGTTGCCATCTTTGCATCCTGCAATGGGGTTGGTTGTCAGAGCCTAGCTCTGCACGTCACCAACCTGGTCAAGGTGCCCGACTGGCTTGATGCCTGCGGGGTACTGATAGGGTGGGTGGTACCTTCTTGGCGCCAGCCCGGTCACTTGAATATCTGATTACTCCGTTGTCCTGACTATCGTCCGTCCCGTATTCGTGAACGACCGATAGGCTCTGCCAACCAAACCGGCGGGTCGTTCCGCACACGGATCAGTTGGTGGTGACCCGGTTGACCTCGGCCAGACTGGTGACCCCGAGCCGGGCCTTCTCCAGTCCCGAGGTGCGCAGGGTACGCATCCCTTCCTTCTGGGCGATAGCGGCGATTTGCAGGGAGTTGGCCCCTTGCATGATCAATTTGGCGATGTTCTCCGACATCAACATGATTTCGTAGATGCCGACCCGCCCCTTGTAGCCGCCGGAACACTCCTTGCAACCGACCGGTTTGAACAGTCGCAGCCCCGCCGCCAACTGCTGCGGCGTAAAGCCCAGCTCCAGCAGTTCTGCTTCCGGCACAACTTCCGGTGCCTTGCAGTGGTCGCACAGTTTACGGGCCAGCCGCTGGGCCATGATCAGGGTCACCGAGGAGGCGATGTTGAAAGCCGGAACCCCCATGTTCATCATCCGGGTCAGGGTCTCGGCGGCGGAGTTGGTATGCAGGGTGGAGAGCACCAGGTGGCCGGTCTGGGCCGCCTTGATGGCGATCTCGGCGGTTTCGAGATCGCGAATTTCCCCCACCATCACTACATCCGGATCTTGCCGCAGGAAGGAGCGCAGGGCGCTGGCGAAGGTGAGCCCCGCCTTGGGGTTGACCTGCACCTGGTTGACGCCGGGCAGGTTGATCTCTACCGGGTCTTCTGCGGTGGAGATATTCACCTCGGTGGTGTTGAGAATATTGAGGCCGGTATAGAGCGAGACCGTTTTGCCCGAGCCGGTGGGGCCGGTCACCAGGATCATTCCCTGTGGCTTGGAGAGGGCGCGCAGGTACTGTGCCTTCTGCCGGTCATCAAAGCCGAGTTGCTCGATATTGAGGCGTGCCGCCGAGGAGTCGAGCAGACGGATAACGATCTTCTCCCCCCACATGGTGGGCAGGGTGTTGACCCGCATATCCATCGACTTGTTGCGCGACAGCTTCAGCTTGATGCGGCCATCCTGCGGTAGCCGCCGTTCGGCAATATCGAGTCGTGCCATCACCTTGAGGCGGGCGGAGAAGCGGTTGGAGAGGTTGACCGGCGGCGTAGCAATTTCATGCAGAATGCCATCGATGCGAAAGCGCACCCGATACTTGAACTCATAGGGCTCGAAGTGCAGGTCGGAGGCACCGCGCTTGATGGCATCCATCAGGATCTTGTTGATGTACTTGACTATGGGGGCATCGTCATCAGCGGTATTGACACTCTCGTCCAGCCGGCTGTTTTCGTCGGAGACCTCGAGATCCGAAATCTCGGACTCGTCGATATCCTCCATGCCGAGGGCGTCATTTTCGCTCTCCAGCAGTTTGCCGATGGCGGCGGTGAGCTTGTTCTCCTCCACCAGCAGCGCTTCGGTATGAAGACCGAAGCTGAAGCCAAAGTCCTCCAACGCCGAGACATTGGTCGGGTCCGACATGGCGATATAGAGGGTGTGGCCCTGGGTGTAGATGGGCAGGACGTGGTGTTTCTCAATCAGCTTCTGATTGAGGTACTTCTGCGGGATCTCGGCCAAATCGAAGGCGGCAAGATCCAGCAGAGGTACCCCATACTCCAGCTCGCAAAAATCGGCGAGCGCCTTGCTGTCAAGGATCTCGTTTTCTATCAGAAATGTCACAAAGGGTTTGCGCTGGGCCTTGGCCTGGCTTAGATAGCGCTGGGAATCCTCTTCACTGATCAGTGAAGAGGCGGCCAGGCTTAACGCCAGGCCGCTATTGGGACTAGAGGTCATGTATTAGCAGAGATTTGCAGGGCTGCAGACAGCGTTCCAACTAATCTTGGTGCCTGTTACAGTACCGGTCATGGTATAGGTACCAGGTGCTCCAGAGGTTGTACCAGTAGCGATAATAGTCGGGGAAGAGCCTGAGACGCTAGCAACAACGCTCTGTACAACTCCGCTCGGATATGCACCACTTACAGTGGCATTGGCAGCGGTTCCGCAGGTTTTAACGTCAGTAGCTGTTTGATAACACACTTCCATAGATGTTTTTACTGCACCGGTCGCTGATATAACTTCTGTAAAGCGAGCTTTCTGGGTGTAACTCTGATAAGCCGGCAGCGCGACTGCCGCCAAAATGGCCACGATTGCGACCACGATCATCAGTTCAATAAGGGTAAAACCCGATTGTTTCTTCATTTCAAATGTCCTTTTATCCTTGGTTCCTGGGAAGTGTCGGTAGAAAATCGTCCGAACGTCAGTATCTTATCCGAGCTGTCAGGGGTGGCAACAGAGATTGCTGCCTTTGTTAACCACTTTCATGTCATTTACCAAAAACTTGATGCGAGTCATAAAATAAGTGGCTTCCTATGACTCCTTGTTACGGGTGAAAGCGGGTCCGTCATTACACTCCTTTGCTGAGGGATCCTGCATAAAGAAAAGGCGCCCATGGCGCCTTTTGCAAGTTGTTTATCCGGTTAGGTCGAGTATTTGCTCAGGCCTGCGGGGTGAATCTCACTGCTGGATAAAGCGCATGGAGAGATCGAGCGCCCGTACATGCTTGGTCAGCGCCCCGACAGAGATAAAATCGACACCGGTGGCGGCAAACTCGGCCAGAGTATCCAGCGTCACATTACCGGAGACTTCGAGCTTGGCGCGGCCCTGATTGATGGCGACCGCTTCCCGCATCATGGCAACATCGAAGTTGTCCAGCATCACGATATCGGCCTTTGCCGCCAGCGCCTGCTCCAGCTCTGCCAGCGATTCGACCTCCACTTCTACCGGTTTGCCCGGATTGAGATGGCGAGCCTCATTAATCGCCTCGGCAATGCCGCCACAGGCGAGGATATGGTTCTCTTTGATGAGATAGGCGTCATAGAGCCCGATGCGGTGGTTTTTGCCGCCGCCACAGGTGACCGCGTACTTCTGGGCCGTGCGCAGCCCCGGGATGGTTTTGCGGGTGTCGAGCAGGCGGCAGTCCGTGCCCTCCAGCTCTGCCACATAGCGTGCGGTGAGGGTGGCGACGCCGGAGAGGGTCTGGACAAAGTTCAGCGCATTGCGTTCGCCGGTCAGCAGCAGGCGGGCGGGGCCGTGGAGGCGGAACAGCTCCTGATTGGGGGAGAGCACTTCCCCATCCTGCACCTTCCACTCCACCTTTACGTCGCCGCCGAGTTGTACGAACACCTCGTCGACCCATGGCTGACCGCAGAACACACCGGCCTCACGGGTGATGACCCGGGCGCTGGAGATCCGATCTGCCGGGATCAGTTGGGCGGTGATATCGGCGCTGGCGTCCGGTTGGTCCAGCGTGGTGAGGGCATCGCCCAGATCTTCGAGTAGTGCGGCGCGCACGGCGCGGCTGACATCCTGTTGAAACATGCCTTATTCCTGCAAGGGTCTGAGCAGCAGTTGCCGCTCCTTTTGAACCAGCTCCAGCCGACCGAGGGCGTTCATGCCAACCAGCACTTCGTCACCGTCTGCCACCGGATTGATAAAGATGGCCAGATCGTACAAGGTCAATGGCCCCATCGCCAGCGTTTCGATGGTGCCGTTGCCAACCCGGATCTGCCCTGCGGCGGTATTGACCTGGCTGCTGCCATGAGCGGTCAGGCCGAGTCGCTCGGCAACCTGCTGCGGGATGGTGATGCGGGTGGCGCCGGTATCGAGCAGCAGTTGCACCGGCTGGCCGTTGATGGCACCCTCCAGACGATAGTGGCCGCTCTGGTCGGCCCGCAGCAACAGCTCGCCGCTGGCGGTGACGCTTGGTTGGTTGCGGGAGTGAAAATAGAGGGTCAGCAGGCCCATCAAAGAGAGCCAGGCCAGTAACCACATCCAGCGTGCCGTGTGCTGCATACCCCATCCATATCGAGCGGAAGATGACTCAGCCTAACATACCATTTCCCTTGGATTCAGTGAGTTGGTGCCGGATTGCCTATCAGGTATCTTCGTTTTCTCGCCATTTATCAGCCAACTCGAGTAGCCGATGACTCAACTCGCTTCGCAACCTTGTTTCTCTATCGATGCCGCTGGCTGGTGCCAGCAGGCGCGTCGGGTGCCTTCTCCCCATCACAACGAACGGGCCGCCCCGGACGATATCTCCCTGCTGGTGGTGCATGGCATCAGCCTGCCGCCGGGGGAGTTTGGTGGCCCCTTTATCGACGATCTCTTTATGGGACGACTCGACCCCGAGGCTCACCCCTATTTTGCCGGTATCCATCAGTTGCGGGTCTCGGCCCACTGCCTGATCCGCCGTGATGGCGAGCTGGTGCAGTATGTGCCGTTCGGCGCGCGTGCCTGGCATGCAGGTGTCTCGAGTTGGCAGGGTAGGGAGGCGTGCAATGACTTCTCCATTGGCATCGAGCTGGAAGGGACTGACGAAACCCCCTATACCGAGGCTCAATACCGGGCACTGGCAGGGCTCACCCGAGCCATTTCAGAATGCTATCCGGCCATCACCCGCGAAAAAATTGTCGGCCATTGCGACATCGCGCCGGGGCGCAAGACGGATCCCGGAGCCAGTTTCCAGTGGGATTACTACCGGCAACTACTAAACAGCTAAAGTAAATATTCAAATTTATTTTGGATTTTAAAATCAATGGCTTGCCTATCTGGCAGGCCATTTTTGTCTCTGGTTGCGCAAATGTTATTTGTGAGCGTGGTCAAGAATATTGGTCAGACCATTTTCTATGAGCTAAATCATGTTTTCCCTGCTTTACCCCTTAAGTGGTGGGGTTGATTCTTGACTCAGATCATCTTTTGAGTGGACTTTTCAAAAGGCCTCTGCTAATTTTCGCCCCATCCATGAAATTGGTAATACCAATTTAACAAAGTAGCCTCATGCCCTATCGCAAGATTACGCAACCCAAGTTGGCCGACTCCATTGTCGCCGAGCTGGAACAGATGATTCTGGAAGGCAGCCTGCAGCCGGGGCAGAAATTGCCTCCCGAGCGGGAACTCGCCATCCAGTTTCAGGTATCGCGCCCCTCCTTGCGCGAAGCCATCCAGCGACTGGAAGCGCGCGGATTGCTTTATCGCCGTCAGGGCGGCGGCACTTATGTGCAGAATGCCCTGAGCAAGGGGATCGCGGATCCTCTGTTCGAACTGCTCAGTACCCACCCGGAAGCCCAGTATGACCTGCTGGAGTTTCGCCACGCGCTGGAAGGCATCTGTGCCTACTACGCGGCCTTGCGGGGAACCGGGTCTGATTTCGAGCGTATTCGTCAGGTGCAAACCACCATCGAAGAGGCGGGCCAGCTGGGCTCGCTGGTGGCCGAGTCGGCAGCCGTGACCCAGTTCTATCTGGCGGTGGCCGAGGCGTCCCACAACGTGGTGCTGCTGCACCTGCTGCGGGCCATGAGCCCGATGCTCGAACAGAACATTCTGCAGAATAACGAGATTTTGAATCGCCGCCCGGGAGTGGTAGCCAAGATACGTCGCCATCGCGCGAATCTGATCGAGGCTATTCTTTCGGGGGCTCCGGAGCGGGCCAGAACAGCTTGTCATGAGCATCTGGCCTTTATCGAGGACACCTTGTTGGATATGCAGAGGGAAGACAGCCGGATCCAGCGATCCATGCGTCGGATCCGTCAGCAGGAAAACTAATCCCACAAGGCTCTATTGTCGAATGCTTGCGCCCTTCGCCGTGCAATGCCGTGCAATCACAACAACATAGGAACCAGCCATGTCTGATATCCTGAAGAACGATGTGGACCCGATAGAAACGCTGGAGTGGCTTGCCTCTCTGGAATCCCTGCTGCGTGAAGAGGGTCCGCAACGCGCTCAGTTCATCCTTGAACAGTTGGCCGAGAAAGCCCGCGTAAGCGGTGTGGACGTGGCTGCCAAGGCAAATCGCGATTACATCAACACCATCCCGTCCAGCGACGAGCCGGATTACCCGGGTGACTTGGAGATGGAACGCCGCATTCGCGCCATCATCCGCTGGAACGCCATGATGATCGTGCTACGCGCGTCCAAGAAAGACCTGGACCTGGGTGGTCACATGTCTTCCTTCGCTTCTTCTGCGACCATCTATGATGTCTGCTTCAACCACTTCTTCCGTGCTCGCAATGAGAAGGATGGTGGCGATCTGGTTTACTTCCAGGGTCACATCTCCCCGGGTATCTATGCTCGCGCCTTTGCTGAAGGTCGTCTGACCGAAGAGCAGCTGGACAACTTCCGTCAGGAAGTGGACGGCAAGGGTATCCCTTCCTATCCGCACCCGAAACTGATGCCGGACTTCTGGCAGTTCCCGACCGTATCCATGGGTCTGGGCCCCATCGCCGCCATCTATCAGGCTCGCTTCCTGAAGTACCTGACCGACCGTGGCATCAAGGATTGCTCCGAGCAGACCGTTTACGCCTTCTTGGGTGACGGCGAGATGGACGAGCCGGAAGCCAAGGGTGCCCTGACTGTTGCCGTGCGTGAAAAGCTCGACAACCTGGTGTTTGTGGTTAACTGCAACCTGCAGCGTCTGGATGGTCCGGTTGTCGGTAACGGCAAGGTCATCAACGAGCTGGAAGGCCTGTTCGCCGGCGCCGGCTGGGATGTCACCAAGGTCATCTGGGGTCGCAAGTGGGATGAGCTGCTGAAGAAAGACACTTCCGGCAAGCTGATCCAGCTGATGAACGAGACCGTGGACGGTGACTACCAGACCATGAAGTCCCGCGACGGTGGCTACATCCGCGAGCACTTCTTCAACCGTTATCCGGAAACTGCCGCGCTGGTCAAAGACATGACCGACGAGGAGATCTTCGCTCTGAACCGCGGTGGTCACGATCCTCGCAAACTGTTCGCCGCGTTCAACAAGGCGACCCAGACCAAGGGCAAGCCGACCGTTATTCTGGCCAAGACCATCAAGGGTTACGGCATGGGTGAAGCGGCTGAAGGCAAGAACATCGCTCACCAGGTCAAGAAGATGGAGCTGGACTCCGTGCGTCACCTGCGTGACCGCTTCAACCTGCCGGTGGCCGACGAGCAGCTGGCCGATCTGCCGTACCTGAAGATCGAAGCCGGTTCTGCCGAGCACAAATACCTGCACGACCGTCGCACCGCCCTGAAAGGCTATGTGCCGACCCGTCTGCGCGAAAGCACCACCAAGCTGGAAATCCCGGCACTGGATGCCTTCGGCCCGCTGCTGGGTGAGCAGGCGCGCGAAATCTCCACCACCATGGCGTTCGTGCGTTCCCTGAACGTGATGCTGAAAGACAAGTCCATCGGCAAGCGCATCGTTCCGATCCTCGCTGACGAAGCCCGTACCTTCGGTATGGAAGGTCTGTTCCGCCAGATCGGTATCTACAGCCCGCACGGTCAGCAGTACACCCCGCAAGACCGCGACATCGTCTCCTACTACAAGGAAGACAAGCAGGGTCAGGTTCTGCAAGACGGTATCAACGAGCTGGGCGCCATGTCCTCCTGGCTGGCTGCTGCGACCTCTTACAGCACCAACGATTGCCCGATGATCCCGTTCTACATCTACTACTCCATGTTCGGCTTCCAGCGGATCGGCGACATGGCGTGGGCAGCCGGTGACCAGCAAGCCCGTGGCTTCCTGCTGGGTGCAACCTCCGGTCGTACTACCCTGAACGGCGAAGGTCTGCAGCACGAAGATGGTCACAGCCACATCCTGGCGAACACCATCCCGAACTGCATCTCCTACGACCCGTCCTACGCCTATGAAGTGGCGGTGATCGTACAGGACGGCCTGCGCCGCATGTACGGTGAGAACCCGGAGAACGTGTTCTACTACATCACCACCCTGAACGAGAACTATGCCATGCCGGCCATGCCGGAAGGCGCCGAGGAAGGCATCCGCAAGGGTATCTACAAGCTGGAATCCGTCGCCGGTGCCAAGGCGAAAGTTCAGCTGCTGGGTTGTGGTTCCATCCTGGGTCACGTACGCAAGGCTGCCCAGATCCTGGCCAGCGAGTACGGCATCGGTTCCGATGTGTTCAGCGTCACCTCCTTCAACGAGCTGGCTCGTGACGGTCAGGACGCGGATCGCTGGAACATGCTGCACCCGACTGCCGAAGCTCGCGTACCGTACATCGCTCAGGTACTGGGTTCCGAAGCCACCATCGCTGCGACCGACTACATGAAGTCCTTCGCCGATCAGGTTCGCGCCTTCGTTCCGACCGAGAACTACCGCGTGCTGGGTACCGACGGTTACGGCCGTTCCGACAGCCGTGCCAACCTGCGTCGTCACTTCGAAGTGAACGAGTTCTACGTGGTGGTTGCTGCTCTGACCGAACTGGCCAAGCGCGGCGAGGTAGACAAGCAGGTTGTGGCCGACGCCATCGCCAAGTACGGCATCGATGCCGACAAGGTCAACCCGCTGTACGCGTAAGTGGATCAAGGGTCGCGCCGTATGACGGCGC